>DATMDB010000192.1:0-4412 GCA_035558075.1 Burkholderiales bacterium | reverse complement strand
CGAATTGCTGGCGAGCCGATTTGCGCCGTGCATGCCGGTATGCGCTGTTTCCCCAACCGCGTACAGGCCGGGCAAATCGGTGCGTCCACGGCGGTCGGCGACTACGCCGCCGCAAACATAGTGCGCTGCAGGCACCACCGGTATCGGCTCGCGGGTCATGTCTATACCCAGTTCCAAGCAACGGGAATGGATGGTGGGGAAGTGCTCGATTATAAAATCCGCCGGCTCGTGCGAGATATCCAGATAGACGCAATCCAGTCCGCGTTTTTTCATCTCGAAGTCTATGGCGCGCGCCACAATATCGCGCGGCGCAAGCTCGGCACGCTCATCATGCGCGGGCATGAAGCGGGTACCGTCAGGCAGGCATAGAATCCCGCCTTCGCCGCGCACTGCCTCTGAAATGAGGAAGGACTTGGCATGCGGGTGGTAAAGGCAGGTAGGGTGGAACTGGATGAATTCCATGTTGGCAATGCGGCAGCCGGCGCGCCAACCCATGGCGATACCATCCCCGGTCGCAGTGTCCGGGCTGGTAGTGTAGAGATAAACTTTGCCTGCTCCGCCTGTCGCCAGCACGGTCTGGTCCGCGGCGATGGTTTTGACCTTATCGGCAAAGCTGTCAAGCACGTACACGCCATAGCAGCGGTTGTCGGGAATCCCGATTTTCCTGCCGCTAATGAGATCCACTGCGATATGGTGCTCGAACACGATTATATTGGGATGGGCTTTGACTTTGGCTTCCAGGGTGGTCTGCACCACATGCCCGGTGGCGTCGGCGGCATGGATTACCCGGCGGTGGCTGTGGCCGCCTTCGCGGGTGAGGTGATAGCCGCTGTCGCTCTCCGCGTCACGAGTGAACTGCACCCCCTGGCTGATCAGCCACTGTACGGCGCCACGACCGTGCTCCACCACATAACGTGTCACCATTTCGTCGCACAGGCCGGCGCCGGCGACCAGGGTATCCCCAATATGCTCCGCAATCGAGTCATCATCGCCCAACACCGCGGCAATTCCCCCCTGTGCCCAGTTGCTGGCCCCGTCAATCAAGGCTTTCTTGGTAATCAGCCCGATTTTTTTGCAGTCAGCGAGGTTGAGCGCCGCCGTGAGGCCGGCGAGCCCGCTGCCAATGATCACCACATCAAAGCGCTGCAATTTCACTCCTCTATTTAGAACAAGCCCTACTATAACAGAGCCAGCATGACAGCCGCAGCGTGCCGAGTTTGAATAACCCTGAAGCAAACTGAACTATTAAACCGGGGGATTGTCTTTAGGCCTATGTGTTGATGTGCGTTTCCTTGGGAGCGAACTGAACTAAGGTATACTAGCCCGCTGCCGGAAATTGATCGTATGGCAAGCTACAGCGTCTGCAAGTATAACGAGCGGTATTCAGGGAATCGCTGCACATGGGTGATCGTGAAATCGACCAGCAGCTGGTCGAACGCGCACAACACGGAGACAAACATGCCTTTGAGTTGCTGGTGGCCAAATACCAGCGCAAACTGGGAAGGCTGTTATCCCGCTTCATACGTGACGCCGCAGAAATCGAGGATGTCACGCAAGAAGCATTTATCAAGGCGTACCGTGCTTTGCCGTCGTTCCGGGGCGACAGCGCGTTTTATACCTGGCTGTACCGGATCGGCATCAATACCGCGAAGAACTATCTGGTGGCCATGGGGCGGCGTGCGCCGACCACGACAGAGTTTGATATCGCGGACGCGGAGACATTTGAGAACGGCGAGCAACTCAAGGACGTGAATACGCCCGAGAACGAGTTGATGAGCAAGCAGATAGCGAACACAGTGAACCAAACGTTGCAAGAGCTGCCAGACGAGCTTAGAACCGCGATTACGCTGCGTGAAATTGAAGGATTGAGGTACGAGGACATTGCGACAATTATGGGTTGCCCCATTGGCACTGTGCGTTCGCGGATTTTCCGGGCGCGCGAGGCGATAGCCGAGAAACTGCGACCGATGCTAGGAACCAGCAAAGACAAGAGGTGGTGATTATGAAACACGATATTTCGGCTTTAATGGACGGCGAACTGGAGCAGGACGCCGCAGAAACGGCGATCGCCAGGCTCAAACAGCAGGAAGAGTTGCGCGACGCTTGGTTTGATTATCACCTGATCGGCGACGTGATGCGGCAAACTGGCATCGTTTCCGCCGATTTTGGCGAGCGCCTCAGGGGAAAACTGGCCATGGAACCGGTTGTCCTGGCGCCGCGCCGGCCACTGCTGCAAAAAACCAAGATCGCTGCATTGTCGGTTGCCGCTTCGCTTGCCGCAGTGGCCGTGGTGGCCTGGGTAGTCCTGCAAAACAATACCGACAAGGCCAAAGATAACCTTGCGGCCACCCAACAATCCAATGCCGCAGCCTTGGCCAGCCTACCCAGATACCCTCTCAACAGCAATGTCAACGAATACTTGTTAGCCCACCAGGAATTTTCCCCCAGCACAACGATGCAAGGCGTCGCGCCTTACGTACGCACAGTTTCGGACGGTGCCCCGGAAACCAACCGATGAGAGTCCTGCTGCTCAGCCTGTTCCTAGCCTGGCCCGCAACCCTGCTGGCGGACAGTCCCGCGCCTTCTGATGACGTCTTGGCGTGGCTGCAGAAAATCGCTTCCGCCGCGCATCAATTGAATTACAGCGGCACTTTCGTCTACCAATACGGCAACCATGTTGAAACCTCCCGAATTGTGCATGCGGTGGACGCTTCCGGTGAGCACGAAAAACTTGAAATCATGGACGGTCTGCCGCGCGAGATTATCCGCAACAACGACGAAGTGCAATGTTTTTTGCCGGAAAGCAAAACCGTGAAAGTAGAGAAACGCAAGGCGACTAAGGCTTTTCCAGCCTTGCTTCCTGAGTATTTAAGCAACCTCGGCGAAAGTTACGTGATTAAAAAAGGCGAGCAGGAGCGCATTGCAGGGTTCGAATGCCAGGCGTTGGTGCTGCAACCCAAGGACGGTCTGCGCTACGGACACCGCTTTTGGGCGGATATCAATTCGGGCTTGCTGCTAAAAGCAAGCATGCTGGACGAAAAAAACGATGTGGTGGAGCAATTTTCGTTTACGCAGCTGAATATCGGCGGGCCGATAGATGAAGAAATGCTTAAACCGAAATACCCGGCCAAAACCGCAGGCTGGCGTTATGACCGCGCCGGGCAGCCCGGGCCGATGTCCACAGAAACCGGATGGAGTCTCAAAAGCCCACCCGCAGGATTCAAGAAAATCATGGAAGTCAAGCGCATGATCAGCGGCAAGCCGGCGCCGATTTCGCATATCGTTTACTCTGACGGGTTGGCGGCAGTGTCGGTATTCATCGAACCGCTCAATCCCGGAGCCAAACCTTTAAACGGGCTGTCAAAACGTGGCGCGCTGAATATTTATACCAAACCCGTGGACGAATACCAGGTCACGGTATTGGGCGAAGCTCCGGCAATGACCGTCATGCAAATCGGCAATTCAGTGTACTACACCGGCAATTAGACTCCTACGCCCGCGAACCGTTTTCTGTTCCGGAATTACTCTATAATTCTCCCCAATGCAGCACTGATGTTTTTAAACGAGACAAGGAAGTGAATCAATGAAAAAACTGTTTTTGGCGTTTGTCTTTTTTATTTCGTTTATCGCGCCTGTTCTAGCCAAGGATTTGCCCGATTTTACCGAATTGGCGGAAAAGCAGGGGCCGGCCGTGGTCAACGTCAGCACCACGCAAACCGTGCAAGCCCAACAGGGAATCCCCCAGCTGCCGTTTTCCGAAGACGATCCTTTCTACGAATTCTTCAAGCGCTTCGCCCCACCCGTGCCTCGCGAGTTTGAATCGAAATCCCTCGGCTCGGGTTTCATCATCAGTTCTGACGGTTATCTCCTCACCAACGCGCACGTGGTGGCCGATGCTGACGAGGTCACGGTTAAATTGACCGACAAGCGCGAATTTAAAGCCAAGGTCATAGGCAGCGACCGCCGCACCGACGTTGCGTTACTCAAAATCGATGCAACAGGTCTCCCCAAAGTGACTCTGGGGGATCCGGCAAAACTCAAGGTTGGGGAATGGGTAGTGGCTATCGGTTCGCCTTTCGGTTTCGAGAACAGCGTGACCGCGGGCATTGTCAGCGCCAAGGGGCGATCGCTGCCTCAGGAAAATTTCGTTCCCTTTATCCAGACCGACGTCGCGATCAACCCCGGCAACTCAGGGGGGCCGTTGTTTAATCTGAAAGGTGAAGTCGTCGGCATCAATTCACAGATTTACAGCCGCACCGGCGGATTCATGGGCTTGTCGTTTGCCATCCCGATTGACGTGGCAATGGACGTCACCGAGCAGTTGCGCACCACCGGCAAGGTAAGTCGCGGACGGATCGGCGTGGTGATTCAGGAAGTGACGAAGGAGCTCGCCGATTCGTTTGGCCTGAGCA
>DATMDB010000191.1:0-4763 GCA_035558075.1 Burkholderiales bacterium | reverse complement strand
CTGGAGCGGGCGCAGCACCGCATCCGGTTATTGCATGAAGAAATCAACGAGTACTATGCCAATTCCAGGGTGAGCGGGGATTTGCTGGAATTACGTAACTTGGTGATGACCGCTGACCTCATTGTGCAAAGCGCCATACTGCGTCACGAAAGCCGCGGCCTGCATTTCAGCCGCGATTACCCCGCAGCTCTGCCAGAAGCGCGCAATACCGTGCTCCAGCAAAAAACCGAGACTGTCAGTCAAGCGCTTAGGGCTATATAGGCCCGGGCTTGTATTTCCAGCGCAGGAAAACGCGGAGTTTGCGGAAATCTTCGGAATTTATCGCGTCCGGAAGAATCACTACATGCCTCGCCAGCCGCTCGCCATGGGCTTTGAGATTCAATAGCGTAAGCGAAGCGGATACATAGCTGGTAGGAAGCAAAATACCGTCTAGCCGCCTCCCATTACGTGTTTCGATCACGCAAGTGCAATCTTCCCCTGTTTCCAGTGCGATTATCGAGTTTGGCGCGGCAAGCCGGGCATTGCGCTCGAGATAAAACACAAAACTGATGCAAAAAGCCAGAATGGCGGCTACTTTCAGCCATATCGGCAGCGGCAGTACCAGGAACAGCCCAATGGCAATCGCATGAACTGCGCTAAGCAATAAAGTCAGACGACCGGAAGGTTTAAACCGGATGTTGAGCATTTTGTTTTGCTCCCTCGCCGGCCAGATAAAGCCAGGTTTCGACGACCGAGTCGGGGTTCAGCGAAATGCTTTCTATGCCCTCTTCCACCAGCCATTTTGCCAGATCCGGATGATCTGACGGGCCTTGGCCGCAAATACCCACGTATTTGCCCGCCTTGCGGCAGGCCTGAATGGCAAGATGCAGCATTTTTTTCACAGCGGGATTGCGTTCGTCGAAAGAACTTGCTACCAGGCTGGAATCACGGTCAAGCGCCAGCGTAAGCTGTGTAAGGTCGTTCGAGCCGATGGAAAATCCGTCGAAGTGCCGCAAAAACTCGTCGGCGAGAATCGCGTTGGATGGAACCTCGCACATCATGATGACGCGCAATCCGTTCAATCCTCGTTGCAGGCCGTTTTGCTTGAGTAATTCGATGACCTGTACCGCCTCGGCCAAAGTGCGCACAAAGGGCACCATCACCTCCACATTGGTCAAGCCCATGGCATCGCGCACTTTTTTGAGCGCGCGGCATTCGAGTTCGAAGCAGTCGCGGAACGAATCGGCAATATAGCGCGACGCGCCGCGCAAGCCAATCATCGGATTCTCTTCGTGCGGCTCGTAGTGTTGCCCGCCGATCAAGCTCGAATACTCGTTGGATTTAAAATCAGACAAGCGTACTATCACCGGCTTGGGCCAGAAAGCGGCCGCCAAGGTCGCCACGCCTTCGGCGATTCTCTCCACATAAAAACTCACCGGATCTGCATAACCCGCGCAGCGCTCTTCCACCTGGCTGCGCAGCTCTTCGGATAGATCGGGGTAATCCAGCACCGTCCGCGGATGTACGCCTATCATCCGGGTAATGATGAATTCCAGGCGCGCCAACCCAATCCCCGCGTTTGGCAGGCGCTGAAAGTCGAATGCAAGGTCAGGATTACCCACGTTCATGGTGATTTTTACGGGTGGTTGCGGCATGGCGTCGAGCGACAGGTCAATGATTTCGGTTTCCAGAATGCCTTGGTAGACGTGGCCGGTATCGCCTTCGGCGCAGGATACCGTGACCGCTTCCCCTTCATGCAACGATTGCGTGGCGTTGCCACACCCGACTACCGCTGGAACGCCCAGTTCGCGGGCGATAATCGCAGCATGGCAGGTCCTGCCGCCGCGGTTCGTTACTATCGCGGAAGTGAGCTTCATCACCGGCTCCCAGTCCGGATCCGTCATGTCGGCCACCAGTACGTCACCGGGCTGCACTCGCGACATTTCACCGGGATTCCGAACCAGGCGCACCGGGCCGCTGCCGATTTTCTGGCCGATAGCGCGCCCGCTTGCCAGGATTTCCGAGCGCTGCTTCAAGCGGTAGCGCCGCAAAGTTTCGATACGGCCGTGCGATTTCACCGTTTCCGGGCGCGCCTGCAGAATATAGAGCTTGCCGTCAACGCCATCCCTTCCCCACTCGATGTCCATGGGCCGCTGGTAATGCTGCTCGATAATAAGCGCATAACGCGCCAGCTCTTCAACCTCAGCATCCGTGATGGAAAAACGTTGGCGTTCCTTGGCGTCAATATTGAGGGTTTTCACCGAGCGCCCCGCTTGCGGATTGTCGGCATACACCATCTTGACGGCCTTAGCCCCCAGGCTGCGGCGGATGATGGCCGGCCGGTTTTGTCTAAGAGCGGCTTTGTATACATAGAACTCGTCGGGGTTGACCGCTCCTTGGACTACGGTTTCGCCCAGGCCGTAACAAGAAGTGATGAAGACTACTTCATCAAACCCGGATTCCGTATCCAGAGTGAACATCACTCCGCTTGCGCCGAGATCGCTCCGGACCATGCGCTGCACACCCGCCGAAAGCGCGACCCCGGAATGGGCATAGCCTTTGTGCACGCGGTAGGCAATGGCGCGGTCGTTATAAAGCGAGGCGTACACACGCTTGACGGCGGCAAGCACGTTCTCCGCGCCGCGTATGTTGAGAAAGGTTTCCTGCTGTCCGGCGAAAGAAGCTTCCGGCAAATCCTCGGCTGTTGCGGAAGAGCGCACGGCGACCGACGCGTCGCCGCCGCTACCTGCCATCAATTTCTGATAGGCGTCGCGAATTTCGTTTTCAAGCGCGCGTTGCAAAGGCACCGCAACGATCCACTCGCGGATTTTTGCGCCGGTTGCGGCAAGAGCCGCAAGATCATTGACATCGAGTTTTCTCAAGGCGCTGTTTATGCGTGCCTCAAGTTCGTTGCGAGTAAAAAAATCGCGGAAGGCTTTGATGGTGGTGGCAAATCCACTCGGCACGCACACACCGGCGCCAGCCAACTGGCTGATCATTTCCCCGAGCGAGGCATTTTTGCCGCCAACATGCCCCACGTCCGTCATGCGCAGTTGTTCAAACCATGCGATGTATTGCTTCATCGGCTCACATTGTAATAAGCGCGCAAATCGTATATTTTACCAGCTTCCATGTTTAACTTGCAGCGCAACCATGCCGAATAAACGCACGGCCTTTTTCATTTCCGACCGCACCGGCATCACGGTGGAGATGCTCGGGCACAGCCTGCTTACCCAGTTTGACGGGGTCGACTTCAAACAGATTACGATACCGTTCGTGGATACGAAGGAAAAAGCCAGGGAAGCCGCAAACCATATCAATGAAGTCGGACACGCCGAAGGCAGTTCTCCACTGGTATTCAGCACGCTGGTCAATCCCGAAATCAGCGCCGTGGTTGCGGCTGCAAACGCCTTGTTCATGGATTTTTTCCAGGTTTTTACTGGTCCGCTGGAAAATGCGCTTGGCGTCAAATCGTCGCACACTATCGGCCGCTCGCACAGCTTCAGCAACAGCTACGCTTACCAGTCGCGCATAGAAGCCGTGAACTATGCCTTGGGTCACGATGACGGGGTGTCCACCCGTGACCTGAACCAGGCCGATGTGATTTTGATAGGCGTATCGCGCTGCGGCAAAACCCCGACTTGCCTGTACCTGGCTTTGCTGTTCGGCATCCGTGCCGCCAATTACCCGTTATTACTCGAAGATTTCAGTTCGATGAACCTGCCCGCGCAGCTTAAACCATTTCGCCACAAGCTCTACGGGCTGACCATTAATCCTGAGCGCCTGCAGCATATCCGCAATGAACGCAAGCCGGGCAGCCGCTATGCCACACTCGCCAACTGCCAATTCGAAATCAAGGAGGCGGAAGCGCTGATGCGCCAAGAAGGGATTCATTACCTCGATACTACGACAAAATCTATTGAAGAAATCGCCACGACTATTTTGCATAAGTCGAATTTAGAGCGGCATATTTATTAACTTTATTGGCCGCGCTCCTGTTCTTGCCTGATTTTTTCAAACAGACAGATTGCTGCTGCGGCTGCGGCATTCAGCGATTCCATTGTTCCCGGCATCGGTATCCTGATGCGCTCGTGGGCGGATTTCAGCAGTTGCGCTGATACCCCTGACCCTTCATTGCCGATGATAAAAGCGATCGGCCCGCGGCAATCCGTTTGATACAGCGATTTCTTCGCATTTGGGTCGGTTGCAATGATTTTGCCTTTGAAATGTTTTGCCACGGCCGGCAGATCGGCATCCTCGAAAATCCACAGCCGGAAATGCGCGCCCATGGCGGCGCGCAGGGTCTTGGGCGACCACGCAAAGGCGCAGTTTTTCGAAAGAAACGCGCAGTCCGCTCCCGCTGCTGCGGCTGAGCGCAGTATCGAACCCAGGTTTCCTGCATCCTGGATATTTTCCAGTAACACACAGAAGCGGATTTTGGCAGGCTGTCCAGTGAGTACCGGGGCATTGATTACGGCAAGGATCCCGGTCGGCGAGACAACAGGGGAAATTTCATTGAACAGGGAATCAGGCAATTCAAACGGATCAAGCCCGGGGATTTGCCGCAGCAGGCTTCGTATCTCGTTGTGCTTCATGCCGCTGGTGCTGACGACCACGGTTTCCGGCACGCCGAATACCGAGCAGTAAGCAGACACCAGATGAGCGCCGTCAAGCAACGCTTTGCCGGTTTTTCGTCTTGCCCTGGACGAATGCGCGAGCTTCGCAAGCGACCTGAACAGCGCGTTGTTGCGCGAGACGATGTGCTTCACGGGCCTGTTATTGCG
>DATMDB010000190.1:0-2411 GCA_035558075.1 Burkholderiales bacterium | reverse complement strand
CTCGAGGATACCCTGAAAAACCAGGGCCTCCTCGAACTCCTGACCCAGATTGATACCCTGAAAGCCGAGCTCAGCAAGCTCAGGGGACAAATCGAAGTCCAGGGCAACAGTATCGAATCCCTGGAAAAACGGCAGAAAGATTTTTACGTTGACCTGGACACGCGGCTGCGCCGCATGGAGCAAACGTCGCAAGCGCTCGCGCCTGCGCCTGATGCCGGGAGTGCCACGCCCGGCAAACCGGCCGACGCTAGTGCCGCGGCGGAAAACCGCAGCTATGAAACCGCTTATAACCTTTTCAAGAGCGGGAATTACGCGGGGTCAATAGCCGCGTTTCAGAATTTTCTCAAGACTTACCCATCAAGCAATCTTGCGCCCAGCGCGCAGTACTGGATCGGCAATGCCTATTTCGCCATGCGCGATTTCAAGAACGCAATTGCCAGCCAGCAGAAACTTTTGAGCGCCTACCCGGATAGCCAGAAAGCGCCCGACGCCATGCTGAACATCGCAAGCTCGCAGCAGGAGCTGGGGGACAGTGCAGCCGCACGAAAAACGCTCAATGAGCTGATCGCCAAATATCCGGTGAGCGATGCCGCGGATAAGGCTAAAAGACGGCTCGGCACTACCGTAAAATAGAAGCCTCTGCGAAACTGCGAATTTTGCCTTGATGCTGCGTTGCCGCTCGTTTTGCTTGCTCACATACTATCGTGTATGCTCCGCCGCAAAACTTTGCGGCGTCTTGCCTGAATTCAAAATTCTTGTTTCGCATTCGCTTTCGGCGTACTGTTAAACGATGACTGCAATCTCAGAACCACGCCTGCGCGAGCAGCTGCGCATCACTGAAATTTTCTATTCCCTGCAGGGGGAAACCAGCCGCGCGGGGCTGCCCACGGTGTTTATCCGCCTCACCGGCTGCCCTTTGCGCTGCGGTTATTGCGACACTGCGTATGCATTCTACGGCGGGGAGGTCATGACGCTCGCCGCAATCATGGCGCAGGTCGCGTCGCATCAGGCGCAATACGTGACCGTCACCGGCGGCGAGCCGCTGGCGCAGAAAAATTGCGTCTTGCTGCTGCGCGAACTGTGCGATGCGGGCTATTCGGTATCGCTCGAAACCAGCGGCGCGCTGGATGTTTCGGAAGTAGACCGGCGCGTATCGAAAATCCTCGACATCAAGACACCTGGCTCGGGCGAAGTGGAAAAGAATTTGTGGAGCAATCTCGCGCATCTTGCGCCGCAGGACGAAATCAAATTCGTGCTGTGCGACGAGCAGGATTATCTGTGGGCCGTGGCACAGCTGCGCAGCCGCAATCTTGCCGCGCTCTGCCCGGTGTTGTTTTCTCCCGCTTACCGGAAGCTTGCCGAAGCGGCTCTGGCGGGCTGGATTTTAAGCGACCGTCTTCCGGTGCGCATGCAGATTCAGCTGCATAAGTATCTGTGGGGCGAAATTCCGGGACATTGAGCAAAACGGCGTCTTTGCCCTCAATACTTCGTTGCTCGTTTTGCTTGTCGAGCCTGTCTGATCAATCATGAAATATGACCGGGTTGGTAAGGCCGTCGTCTTGTTGTCCGGCGGGCTGGATTCGGCCACCACGCTGGCTATCGCCAAGGACCGGGGGTTCCAGTGCCATGCGCTCACCGTAGATTATGGCCAGCGCCACCGCGCCGAGCTTAACGCTGCCGCGCGTATTGCCAAGGCGCTTCAGGCATTCGAGCACCGCATATTCCCGCTTGATCTCACCGTGTTCGGCGGCTCGGCGCTGACTGACAAAACAATTGATGTTCCGCTTGCGCCTGCAACCGGAATCCCGCTGACTTATGTGCCGGCGCGCAACACCATCATGCTGTCGCTCGCGCTGGCGTGGGCGGAGACGCTCTCGAGCCGCGATATCTTCATCGGCGCCAACGCGGTGGATTACTCCGGTTATCCGGATTGCCGCCCCGAATATATCGCCGCCTACGAGAAGCTTGCGAATCTCGCCACCAAGGCCGCAGTCGAAGGCCGCACGCTCTCCATTCATGCGCCTCTCATCGCCTTCTCCAAGGCTGAGATCATCCGCCGCGGTGCGGCGCTGGGCGTGGATTTCGCCGAGACAGTTTCCTGCTACCAGGCAAGCGATGACAACGGCCTGGCGTGCGGGAAATGCGATTCCTGCCGTTTACGCCGCGCCGGATTTGCCGCCGCCCGCTTGCCTGATCCGACACGCTACCGCTAGGCGCCACAAAAATCACTCAAGCGTGCGCTATTTGCATTAGAATTTCCTGAACTCTTTTCGGCTCGATGTCATGCAGGCAAGCGCTGATCTGGCGGGTACCGTTGCGTGGGGCGGCTTTGCGCTGGCGTTCATTTTCGGCGCAGTGGGGCATAAAGCCAATTTCTGCACCATGGGCGCAGTGTCGGATATGGTCAACAT
>DATMDB010000189.1:0-2060 GCA_035558075.1 Burkholderiales bacterium | reverse complement strand
CCTAGCATCTGGCCGCCCCTCGCCAGCAACGCGCCGCGCGTGGGACATCATCAGAGTCTCCTTACGATGAGGACACTCAGCCGCTATCTCAGACAGCATATTTTCGGCAGCACTCTGCTGGTTTTTGCCGCGCTTCTCACGCTGTTTGCGCTGCTCGACTTGATTCGCGAACTGGGCGACCTGGGCCGCGCCAATTACCAACTGTATCGCGTCCTTCTCTATGTGCTACTCAGTGTGCCCGGCCACGTGTATGAATTATTTCCTATCGCGGCGCTGATCGGCACACTGCTTGCACTGGCGCAGCTGGTGGTGCATTCCGAATACACGGTGATGCGCGTCTCCGGGGTGTCGGCGCACGGCATGGTTTTCTCGCTGCTGCAGACCGGCCTGATTTTTGTGGTGTTGACGTTTGTGTTCGGCGAATTCATCGCTCCGATAAGCGAGCGCGCCGCTCACCAATTGCGCCTCAAAGCGTTAAGCCTGGTGGTAGCCCAGGAATTCCGCTCCGGGTTGTGGGTAAAGGATGAAATGAGCTTCGTCAACGTGTCGCAAATCCTTCCCGATACTACGCTGATAGGGGTGAAGATTTACGAATTCGACCCGCAGCGGCGCCTGCGCACCATCAGTTTTGCGCAGAAAGGCAATTATCTCGAGGACAATAAATGGCGCCTGCGCGACGTGGTGCAGACCCGTTTCGACGACGACCATACCATGGTGGAGTCAATTGCGGAGGCGAACTGGTATTCGGTTTTGAATCCCGCCATCCTGGACGTGTTGTTGGTGGTGCCCGAGCAGATGTCGGCGTGGAACCTGTATCTGTACACTCAGCACTTGCGCGAAAACAACCAGAAAACCTCGCGTCATGATCTCGCGCTGTGGACCAAGCTGGTTTATCCCGTCGCGGTGCTGGTGATGATGCTGCTGGCTCTCCCCTTCGCTCAGTATCAGAGGCGCACCGGCGGCATCAGCGCAAAAATATTTGCCGGAACCATGCTTGGCCTGGGGTTTCATTTTTTGAACAAGCTGTTTGCCCATCTTGGCCTATTGAACGACTGGCCGCCGCTGTTTTCCGCGGCTGCGCCTACGCTTTTGTTTTTTGCTGGCGCAATGGCGATGATGTGGTGGGTGGAAAGGCGGTGAGGAGAAAGGCGTGAGGAGTAAGGAGCGAGAAAGGAGGGTTGCAGGTTTTACTCCTCACCGCTTACTCTTTGCTCCTCACGATTGTGCCAAGGCGGCAGCGCCGCAGTCTGGAGGGACCGCGCGTTTTCCTCCTTTGGGAGGGCGGGGGAGTTCAGCGTTGAATCATCACCCGCCCCAAGCTTCAGCGCGCAGGCTGGGGCGCAGCGCCGGGCGTGGTGGCGGGGAGTTGTGGAGCAGTAGGGGCTTGGCGGTTTCGTTCTTCTTGGTATTGATCCCATTTTCTTTTGATTTCCTGCCGCTTTTCCGGTGGCAGCCGCTGCATGGTCTTGAACTTCTCGCGCGCCTGTTTGCGCTGCTCAGGAGTGAGCTTGGCCCATTCCCGCATCCGCGATTGCACCCGCTGTTGTTGCTCCGGGGTCATTTGCGGGTATTGCTCGGCCCTCTTTAGCCAGTTCTTGCGCCGCTGCGGCTCCATGCTGTTCCATTCCGGCTCCAGCGGCGCGAGTATTTCTTTCTGCGCCGGGGTCAGCTGCGCCCAGGTCGGTGCTTTGGTAGCGACGGCAAAAGCGGGGGAGATGAAGCTTAATAAGAGAATCACAAGGAAGAGCGCTTGAGCCATGCATCAAAGTCCTTGTCGAGATAAGCATTGATGGGCAGATCACCGGTCAGCAGATGCGTGTCGATTTCCTCGACATCGTTATTTTGCTGGACGGTTTGCCAGTAAACGATGCCGCCCAGGCTCAGCAGCAGAAACGCCAGCGGCAGCAAGATCCGGGCGCTCAGCAACTGGCCGTGGCGGAGCCGGGAAGCGGCAAGCTCCACCCCCGCCAGACCGAATGCCGGTTGGGCGGGGTATTTCTGCATAGCGGCGTTGCGCGCGGCTTGCAGGCGATAGAGCGTGCCTTGCCTGAGCTGGCTCG
>DATMDB010000188.1:0-2472 GCA_035558075.1 Burkholderiales bacterium | reverse complement strand
TTCACCTCGCGGTATTCCACCATGTTGCCGCTATTCACGACCAGAACGAATTTTTTCTCCTGGTCCGCGCCGATCGCCGCGTCTGAAACCAGTAACGCCGGATAGGTGCCGCTGCCATGCACGCGCACGCGCACAAAAAAGCCGGGGCTCAACAGGTCGCCGTCGTTGGAAAAAACGCCGCGCACCCTGATCGTGCCGGTGGTGGGGTCAAGCCGCGGTTCCACAAAATCAGTGAACCCCTTATGCGGAAAATTCTTCTCGTCGGCGAGCGCGAGCTCCATCGGAATCGGGCCGTAGCGGGCGGAGTCCCGCAACCCTTCGCGAGAAAGCCGCCGGTACTTCAATACCGATTGCTCGTCGGCATCAACGTAAACGTAAATGGGGTCAATGGAGACGATGGTGGTAAGCAGCGTCGCTTCACCGGAGTTGCCGCCATTCACCAGGTTACCCAAGGTCTTAAGCGTTCTACTGATGCGCCCGTCAATCGGCGCGCGCACCTGGGTGAACTCCACGTTGAGCTTCGCCGCTTGCAGTGCCGCTTCGGCAGAGCGAAGCGCGGCTTCGGCCTGGCGCACACCCTTGCTGCGGGTATCGTATTCCTCTTCCGAGATGGCGCGTGATTTAAGCAGCCGCTCGGCCCGCGCCAAATCGTTTTTAGCAAGCTCGAGCTGCGCCCCGACGCGTTCGACTTCGGCGGCGCTACGGTCACGCTCCGCGACATAGGGGCGCGGATCAATGACGTACAGCAGATCGCCCTTCTTCACCTTCACCCCGTCCTTGAAATTCACCTGGGAAATATAGCCGCTCACCCGGGCGCGACATTCGACCGTCTCTACCGCCTCCAGCCTGCCGGTATACTCGTCCCACTCCACCACCTCCTTTGCAATCGGCTGGCTTACCGTGACGACTGGGGCGGGCGGGCCGGCCGGCTTCGCTTTGCTGCTGCTGTCGCACGCCGCAAGGATTGCAACAACAAAACATGCGGCAATACTGGCGAGGAAACTCGGCCTTGCGCCAAGCTTCTGAAAATCAATCATCATTGTGCTCCTCCGCAAACAGATGCGTTCCTCATTAATTGCAATATAGAAAGATCTGTCTCCCGCAAATTATAATCGAACGCAAACATTATGCAATTTTCAGTTGCGCCAGACCAGGTTGTGTAATCTTGCGGCCAGCCCGCGTTGCCAAATGTATTGCTGCGCGCGGTTTTATTCAGTTACAATATACATCATAGTATTTACTTTTCAAAGTACGATATAAATAGTATGATAGTTACTAAAATGTAACTAGAGGAGACATCTTCTAATGATGCAGGAAAAAAATTGCTGCCCGGCCGAGATCACGCTCAAGGTCATTGGAGGCAAGTGGAAACTGGTGATTCTGTGGCATTTGCGTGACGAAGTGAAACGATTCAGCGAACTGAAGCGAAATATTCCCGGAATCACGCAGCGGATGCTGACACAACAGCTCCGCGAACTGGAAAAGGACGGGGTTATCTCTCGAAAAATCTATCCCCAAGTGCCGCCGCGAGTCGAGTATTCCATCAACAAGTTTGGCACCAGTTTGCAGCCGATCCTGCGTTCCATGTGTCAATGGGGCATTAAATACAAGAAACGCGTGGAGGCTCTGGAACAGCACGGAATTACCCAACAGCGGGGCTTACGTGGGCTCCACCACCCCGAACAGGCGTTGTTTTAATTCCTTTAATTGATCGCGCAATTGGGCGGCGCGCTCAAATTCCAGATTCCTGGCGCAGGCGAGCATCTCCTTCTCCCGACGCTTCACTTCCCTGGTTAGTTCCTTCTCGCTCATCGCCTGGTAAACCGCCTCGGTCTGCGCTGCCTTGAGTTGCTGTTGTGCAAGCTGCGGATCGTAAATGCCGTCTATCATGTCCTTGATGCGCTTGGTTACACCTATCGGCGTAATGCCGCGCTCAAGGTTATAGCGCATCTGCTTTTTGCGCCGCCGCTCGGTTTCATCAATAGCGCGGCGCATCGAGCCGGTGGTGGTATCGGCGTACAGTATCGCGGTGCCGTTGATATGCCTTGCAGCGCGCCCCATGGTCTGGATCAGCGAGCGCTCTGAACGCAGGAAACCTTCCTTGTCGGCATCCAGTATCGCAACCAGCGAGACTTCGGGAATGTCCAGCCCTTCACGCAGCAGGTTGATGCCGACCAGCACGTCGAATTCACCCAGCCGCAAATCGCGGATGATTTCGACCCTTTCCACGGTTTCGATGTCCGAGTGCAGGTAGCGCACCTTGATTCCATGATCGGCAAAATAATCGGTAAGATCTTCGGCCATGCGTTTGGTAAGCGTCGTCACCAAAACGCGCTCTTTTAAAGCTGCGCGGGAATTTGCTTCGGAGAGCAAATCATCCACCTGAGTCGCTGCGGGGCGCACTTCCACGCGAGGATCAACGAGCCCGGTCGGGCGCACCACCTGCTCCACCACCTGGCCCGAATGTTCCCG
>DATMDB010000187.1:0-3367 GCA_035558075.1 Burkholderiales bacterium | reverse complement strand
CATGACAATGTTTGTACTTCTTGCCCGAGCCGCATGGGCAAGGGTCGTTGCGTCCGATTTTCTGCGCGCTGCGCACGAAAGGCCGGGTCTTGGTTTCGCTTTCCGCCTGCTCCAGCGCTTCGTCATAATCGGCATGGTGGTATTGCACGTTTTCCGGGGTTGACGGCGGTTCCACCGCTTCCACGTCCTGCTGGCTTTTGATCTGTACCGTCATCACGATTTTGATGACTTCGGCCTTGATGAGTTCGAGCATGTCGGTAAACAGCTCGAATGCCTCGCGCTTGTATTCCTGCTTGGGATTTTTCGCTGCATAACCGCGCAAGTGTATACCCTGACGCAAATGGTCGAGCGCCGCCAGGTGCTCGCGCCAGTGCGCGTCCAGGCTTTGCAACATCACCGCGCTCTCGTATTGGTGCATTATATTGGCGCCGACCATCTCGACTTTGCCCTGGTACTGCGCATGCGCCGCTTCAATGATGCGTCTGCGCAAGGTCTCCTCGTGCAAATCCAGCTCCTGCTGCAGCCATTGCTGCAACGGCAACGACAACTGCAGTTCTGCTGCAAGCGTTTTTTCCAATCCCGCCACATCCCACTGCTCTTCCATGCTTTCCGGGACGATATGCCGGCTGATTAATTCGTTCACCACATCCTCGCGCATGGCGCGGATAGTGTCGGAAATGTCATCGCTCTCCAGCAGCTCATTGCGCTGCTGGTAAATCACCCGGCGCTGGTCATTGGCGACATCATCGTATTCCAGCAACTGCTTGCGGATGTCGAAGTTGCGCGCTTCCACCTTGCGCTGTGCGTTCTCGATGGCGCGCGTCACCCATGGGTGTTCGATCGCCTCGCCTTCCGGCATGTTGAGCCGCTGCATGATGGCTGCCACGCGGTCGGAAGCGAAAATTCGCAGCAGCGGGTCTTCCAGCGAAAGGTAAAAACGGCTGGAACCCGGATCGCCCTGGCGGCCGGAGCGTCCGCGCAACTGATTGTCCACGCGCCGTGATTCATGGCGCTCGGTGCCAATGATGTGCAAACCACCTGCGGCCACTACCTGCTCGTGCAGCTTCTGCCATCGTTCGCGCACCTGCGAGATGCGCATATCTTTTACCTGGGCGTCAAGACTGTCGTCATTGCGCAAGCGATTAACTTCCGGTTCGGGATTGCCGCCCAGCACGATGTCGGTGCCGCGTCCCGCCATGTTGGTGGCGATGGTGATGGCTTTCGGCTGCCCTGCCTGCACCACGATCTCCGCTTCGCGCGCATGCTGTTTCGCGTTCAACACCTGGTGCGGCAGTGTTTCCTTGGTCAGCAGCCCGGACAAAAGTTCGGAATTTTCAATCGAAGTTGTACCGACCAGCACCGGCTGGCTGCGCGCATAACAATCCTGAATATCATTGATCACCGCCCGGTATTTTTCCATGGCGGTACGATACACTTGGTCCTGACGGTCCTCGCGGATCATCAGCATGTGCGTGGGAATCACCACGGTCTCCAGCCCGTAGATTTGCTGGAATTCATAAGCCTCGGTATCGGCGGTGCCAGTCATGCCGGCGAGCTTCTGGTACATGCGGAAGTAATTCTGGAAAGTGATTGAAGCGAGCGTCTGGTTTTCGCGCTGGATTTTCACTCCTTCCTTGGCTTCCACAGCCTGGTGCAGGCCATCCGACCAGCGCCGCCCTGCCATGAGACGCCCGGTAAATTCATCCACAATCACCACATCCCCGTCCTGCACCACATAGTGCTGGTCCTTGTGAAACAGGGCGTGAGCTTTGAGCGCCGCATACAAATGGTGCACCAGGTTGATATGCGCGGCATCGTAGAGACTGCCGCTCGGCGGCAGCAATCCGGCGCGGCTCAGCAATTCTTCGGCACGTTCGTGCCCAGACTCGGTAAGCAATACCTGGTTGGTTTTTTCGTCCACGCTGTAATCGCCCGGGCCATTTTCCTGCTGTTGGCGGGTGAGCTTCGGCACCAGATCATTCATGCGGTAATAGAGATCGGTGGTGTCATCCGCCTGGCCGGAAATGATGAGCGGCGTGCGCGCTTCGTCAATCAGGATTGAGTCCACTTCGTCCACGATCCCGTAATGCAGACCGCGCTGCACGCGTTCCGATGGCTGATACACCATATTGTCTCGCAGGTAATCGAAGCCGAATTCGTTGTTGGTGCCGTACGTGATGTCCGCGGCATAGGCGTGTTGCTTGGCTTCATGCGGCATTTGCGAGAGATTCACACCGACGCTCAAGCCCAGGAAGCTATATATTTTTCCCATCCAGTCGGCATCGCGCTGCGCCAGGTAATCATTGACGGTCACCACATGCACGCCACGACCGGTGAGCGCATTGAGATAGGCCGGCAGAGTGGCTACCAGGGTCTTGCCCTCGCCGGTGCGCATTTCCGCAATTTTGCCGTGGTGCAGCACCATTCCGCCGATCAACTGCACATCAAAATGCCGCATGGCGAGTGTGCGCTTGCTGGCTTCACGCACCACTGCAAACGCCTCGGGCAGCAGTTCGTCAAGAATTGTTTTCCGCGCGCGGTCGCGCTCGCCCTCAAGTGCCTGCGTCGGCCCGGCGTCACCATCAGCATTGTCCGGGGTTTGCTCAAGGCGCTGCTGGACGCGGCTGCGGAACTCGTCGGTTTTGGCGCGCAGCTCGTGGTCCGACAGCTTTTCAATTCCCGCTTCCAGCGCGTTGATGGCGCGCACCGTGTGGCTATAGTGCTTGAGCAGCCGCTCGTTGCGGCTGCCGAATATTTTTCTAAGCAGGCCGGATAGCATGAGATTTGTAATTATTCGACATCAGAGGTTGCTAAAACATAAGGGGCGAGGAGTTTTCTGCCTCGCCCCTCACCCCTTACGCTGCACAATAAACCAGAGTTTAGCCGGCCGCCTTTTGCAGAAACCGCACCGGGTTTTGCGGAGCCCCCTTGAAGCGCACTTCAAAATGCAGATGCGGGCCGGTGGAGCGGCCGGTGGTTCCCACTTCGCCAATTTTGACTCCCCGCAGCACCACATCGCCAACCTTGACCAGGCGCTTGGATAAATGGGCGTAGCGCGTGAGCAAACCATTGCCGTGGTCAACCTCAATCACACTTCCGTACTCGGGGTGATTGTCCGAGAAGACCACCACTCCGCCTGCGGCGCTGACCACCGGGCTTCCCGTTTCCGACATGAAATCCACACCTTCATGGAAGGCATTCTGTCCGGTAAACGGGTCAATGCGCCAGCCGAAATTGGAAGAAAACCAGCCGGTGTTAACCGGCGGCACCGACGGCACCAGCTTCTTTTTCAAGCGGTCTTGCATGAGGGCCGATTCGAGGATTGCCAGCTGATCGGTGCGGTCGTTAAGGCCCTTGGTCAACTGTT
>DATMDB010000186.1:0-2538 GCA_035558075.1 Burkholderiales bacterium | reverse complement strand
GGCATTCACTGCGCTCGGCGAACGGCACAATTTCCGTGAAAGGTAATCCCGGGCATACTGCTCGCCCGGCAGATAGCGGGCGAGCAAGACCGGGCCGCCCCAGGCGCCGCGCATGGTCTGGCCTTCGCGAAGTCCGCCCATCTGCATCATCCGGTCCGGCACCTGGTTCGGAACCAGCTTCGGGTCGCCGATGAAAATCTGGATCCTCTGATCGGGCGAAGTCGCGCGAACGGAATGGCGCGGATCAATGGCTGCGTTCCGCGACGTGCCGCCGCTGACGTTCCACTTCTGCGGCACGTTCAAGGAGAACGCCCCCTCCGACGGATCCCGCCACGGAGTGAACAAGACGACCGAAATGGCCGGCCCCGGTGCTGCACCCGCTGTTGCGGTCTTACCAGTTGCACCTTCTGCCCGTGTCGGATCAAAGGTGAAACCTGCGAACAAAAGGATCACGGACAGAAAGGGTACCCACTTGCAGCTACGCATGGGATCGCTCCTTCAGTAAGAAGTCCCGCCGGCCGGCGCTCATAATGCGGCTCCGGCCTCTGTTCAAGAATAGGAAATTCAACCGCACCAGTCAAATTATTTTCGGCGTGAGTGCCCCCGTTAATCGGCCATTCTCATCGCCAAAGCCAAAGGGGAGCGCGCAATCATTGAGCTCAGGGCGGTCGTACCAGTACCGACCGGTCTGAAGGGACACTCAGTAGCTGCGTTCCAGGGTTTGGATCTCCTTGGCAGTCAATTGGGTTCCATTGATGACCACTTTTTCGTCGGCAGCCGCGACGTCAGGCAGCTCGACGAAGATCAGCACTATAAACAGCGAGCGTAAGATAGTCTTTTTCATATGTATGGCGCCTCCTGCGGGCCTTGCTCTCGGCAAGTGGGACGTTTACAGCGTTTATTGTAGAATATTATAAAGTCGTTTTTTTGAATCGGTGATTGCCATGCTCCATCAAGATTTAACTGCAGCCGCAGTCGGTCACGCCATTCAACTTGCGGTGGCGCCGGTTTTCCTGATTACCGGTATAGGCGCGATGCTGGGCGTGCTCGCCAACAGGTTGGGCAGAATCGTCGATTTCGCCCGTAGCCTTGAAGCCCGACTGTCTGCGAGCGGCGAGAAAGAGCGTGGCGAAATCCATGGACAGCTTGCCGTACTCTCCAAACGCGCCCGGTTTATATACACGGCAATCAGCCTGAGCGCAATGTGTGCCCTGCTGATCTGCGCGCTTATCGTGATTCTGTTCCTGGAAGTGTTTCTTGCCGTGGAAGTGCCCAGCGTGATCGGCGTGTTGTTCATCGTTGCCATGCTGTGTTTCATTGCGGCGCTGTATTGCTTTTTGCGCGAAGTCTATCTAGCAACGGCTAATTTGAGAATTGGGCCCCACTAGAAAAAAGAATTAAAGCGGTCTCACGCTCCACCTGATGCGCGGATTGATTCGGCTTTCTTGAGAAGTGCTTCCGCCATGCGGATGCTGGCAATGTCAATCAGCCGGCCGTCCAGCGACACCGCGCCTTTGCCTTCTTTCGCCGCCTGCACCATGGCCTCCATGATGCGTTTGGCCTTGGTCACCTCGGCTTCGGAAGGCGTGAAAACCCGGTTGGCCAATTCGATTTGCGAGGGATGGATCGCCCACTTGCCTTCGTAACCCAGTACCGCGGCGCGGTTGGCCGCCGCGATAAATCCTTCCGGATCGTTGAAATCGCCGAACGGCCCGTCTATCGGGCGCAAGCCGTAAGCCCGGCACGCCACCATCATGCGCGTCTGCGCCGCGTGCCAGGGATCGGTCCAAAAGTATTGACGCTTGCCGTCTGCGTCCTTGTCGGTGAGCACGCCCGAGTCTTTGTTCACTCCGCCGATCACCGTGGTGCGGGCGCGGGTGGAAGCCGCATAATCCGCGACGCCAAACGACATCGCTTCCAGCCTTTTGCTGGATTGCGCGATTGCTTCGACGTTGGCCATGCCCAGAGCGGTTTCAATCAGCACTTCGAAACCGATGCGCTTGGCGCGCTTCTTTGCGGTTTCGATTTGCGTCACCATCATGTCCACCGCGTAAACATCGGCGGGCGCGCCCACCTTCGGTATAAGGATCATGTCCAGTCGTGGGCAGGCTTCCACGATATCCACGACGTCGCGGTACATGTAATGGGTATCGAGGCCGTTGATGCGCACCATCATGGTCTTGGTTCCCCAGTTCACTTCATTCAGGCCCTGGATGATGTTCTTGCGCGCTTTTTCCTTGTCGTCGGGCGCGACGGCGTCTTCGCAATCGAGAAAGATAATGTCGGCCGCTGATTTGGCAGCCTTGTCGAAGAGCGAAGTGTTGGTGCCGGGGACGGCCAGTTCGGAACGATGCAGGCGCGCTGCGGCGGGTTCAATGCTGGTAAAGCTCATGAGGATTTTCCTTTAATTGAAATCAAATGGGCGTCACCCGGTAGCGCCGAAGCCCGCAGCGATGCAGTTGATGGATTGTAGCAGCGCATCCCGGCAATGGATTTTTATTTCTCCTTCGGGTTCATGCCGATAACGCCGCAGCAGAT
>DATMDB010000185.1:0-6741 GCA_035558075.1 Burkholderiales bacterium | reverse complement strand
TTCGGCTTCCAGTTTCGCTTTGAGTTTCTCGAAGGCTTCGTAAAGCGCGCCCAGGCCCGAGCGGCGTATGGTTTCCAGGTTGAGCTGGAATTCGCCGCGCGCTTCATACAGGGAAACCAGCGCGCGCACTTCCACCTGCATGCCGTTTTCGGGTTTCCAGTCGAGATGCAGGGTTTTTTGGCGAAACATCACGCAGCGCACCTGCGCTTGCGCATCCTTGAGCGAGAAATACCAATGCCCGGAAGCGGCACGAGTGAAGTTGGAAATTTCTCCGGCGACCCAGGTGAGCGGGAAACCCTGCTCCAGCAATTCGCGCGCGCTGCGGTTGAGTTCGCTGACACTGATCACGGATCCGCGCGGCGCAAATTCAGGCTGGCTTGACATGCAGGAATTGTACGCCAGGCAAATAAATCTCGCGCCAAGCCGCGCCAGTATTGGACGCGCCGGAAAAACTCCAGCAATGGCGCGGAATTTCGCGCGATTTCACGTGGAATCCCTTGCCAGACGCGGACCTGCGCAGGAACTTCATCCACAATTGCCAAAAGTGTGCAAATTTCACAAATTGCAATTTCACTGTTCTCCTATGGGGTTTTTATAACACAATGATTATTATGCATATTATCTCGGTCTAAAATTTAATCGAATAAGAAAATCTCGTTATCGGAAGGCCAGTTAGGAATTCTCTCCGCACACTATGCACAGAGTTATCCACAGAGAATGTGGAAAAAATAAAAACGCCTTTTGCGCATCGGATTTAAGATCGGTAGACAGTGAGCAATCCGGCGCGCACTTGCCGAAAAATTTGATGCGAGATAAAGTTACGCCTTTGCACCGGGGATAGTAGCGTGTTAGCCATCATAGATGCAGCAGGCTGGCCGATTTGGCTGATTATCATCGCTTCCATCATCGCAGTCGGAATAATTATCGAACGCGCATTTTCGCTAAGGCGCGAACTGGTCGCCCCCAAAAACCTGCTGTCGCAGCTCATCAACGATTTCAACCGAAACGGTGTAAGCGAGGAAATGCTCGCGCGCCTGGAACAAAGTTCATTGCTCGGCCAGTTATTCGCAGCGGGGCTCAAGAACGTCAAAAGCTCCAGCGAAGTAATGAAAGAATCCATAGACGAAGCGGGCCATGCGGTGGCGCACGAGCTAGAACGCTTCCTCAACAGCCTCGGTACCATCGCCGCGATCAGCCCGCTCTTGGGCCTGTTCGGCACGGTAATCGGCATGATCGAAATTTTCGGCTCGCAGACCCCGACCGGCGGCAACCCGGTGCAGCTTGCCCACGGCATTTCGATTGCGCTTTACAACACGGCCTTCGGCATCATAGTGGCCGTTCCCAGCATGATTTTCTACCGCTATTACCGCGCCAAAGTGGAAACGCTGGTGATTGAAATGGAGATGCAGGCAATCAAGCTGGTGGAAATTGTCCATGGCGAGCGGCAGGGCTGACAGTAGCATGAATTTCCGCCGCGGCTACCAAAAAGAAGAGCCGGAAATCAATCTGGTGCCGTTGATTGATGTGCTGCTGGTGATCCTGATTTTCCTGATGGTCAGCACTACTTACACCAAGTTCGCCGAACTGCAAATCAACCTTCCCAAGGCGGACGCGGAAAAACAGCTTGACAGGCCCAACCAGATCAATGTTGCCGTGGATTCGGCGGGGCGTTATGTGATAGAAACCACACCGGTCAACACGGTCGAACCGGAGGTGCTGAGCGAGCAATTGCGCAAGGCGGCGGGCAATTTGAACGACCCGGTAATCATTATCAACGCCGACGCCAATGCCACGCATCAGTCGGTGATAAGAGTCATGGAAGCCGCGCGCATCGCAGGCTACAGCCATATCACGTTTACTGCCGAGACCCGAACGGCAAGATAAGCGGTATAGCCATTTACTGTTCAACCAGGAGGCAAAGTGCACTGGGTGGAACAATACTGGTACCGATTAACGCCTTGGCATGTGCTGTTGCTCCCGTTTAGCGTAGTGTTCGGAATCCTGGCGAGCCTGCGGCGCTTTCTCTACATCCTGCATCTCCTGCCGGTGGTCAAACTGCCGGTGCCGGTGATCGTCATCGGCAATATCACTGCGGGCGGCACGGGCAAAACACCCCTGGTCATCTGGCTGGCAAATTTTCTGCAAGAGCAAGGGTTCAAGCCGGGTATCGTGAGCCGCGGTTATGGCGGCAGCAACATAGGATCGCTCGAGGTGACCCGGCAAAGCAACCCGGTCCTGGTGGGCGATGAACCCGTGCTGCTGGCGCGGCGCTGCCGCTGCCCGGTCTGGGTGGGACGTAAACGCTCCACTGCAGCTAAAGCCTTGCTCGCCGCAAATCCTGATTGCAATGTGGTGTTGAGCGACGATGGCCTGCAGCATTATCGCCTGCACCGCGATGCGGAAATCGTCGTCGTGGACGGTGAACGCAAATTCGGCAACGGCCTACCGCTGCCCGCAGGGCCGCTGCGCGAGCTGACCGGCAGGCTGCGCTCTGTTGACGCGGTGGTCGTCCACGACGGCGAACCAGCGGCGAGCGCCACAGCAGGCTCGTTCACCATGCGCCTCGCAGGGGAAACTTTCTACAATTTGCTGAACCCCGATTTCAAGGCGAGCGCCGCCGATTTGCGCGGAAAAAAAACCTACGCGGTGGCGGGAATCGGCAATCCGCAACGGTTTTTCCACCAACTCCAAAAGCTCGGTCTGACTGCCGTTGCGCGCCCGTTTCCAGACCATCATCCTTACCAGCCGGAAGATTTGTATGCGCCTGACGCAGAAGCCATCATCATGACCGAGAAAGATGCGGTAAAATGTGCCTCATTCGCGGATGAAAAATACTGGGTGCTTGCCGTGGATGCGCAAGTGCCTCGTGAGCTTGGCCTGCTGATAGTGAAAAAACTGAGGATTCATCATGGACCCCAAACTTCTTGATATTCTGGTCTGTCCTTTGTGCAAGGGCCCGCTGGTTTACAGAAAAGCCGAGCAGGAGCTGATTTGCAAACCCGACCGCCTCGCCTATCCCATCAAGGACGACATTCCAGTGATGCTGGAAGAAGAAGCACGCAAGCTTCCCCCCGAGGAGGAAGTGTGAGGAGCAAGGTGTCGAAACCTTGGATTTTTGCTCCTCGCTCCACGGCTCCTCGCTTCGCTCTCTTCAAGCCTCACTGAAATGGCCCCTTTCATCGTCGTTATTCCAGCGCGCCTCAATTCCGCCCGGCTTCCCGGCAAACCGCTGCTGGATATCGCAGGCAAGCCGATGGTGGTGCATGTCGCTGAAAAAGCGGCAGCCAGCGGCGCGCAGTCGGTTTGGGTGGCGACTGATCATCAACAAGTGGCGGATGCCGTCAAGCATCATGGATTCAAAGCCTGTCTGACCCGGACGGAGCATGCATCCGGAACTGAGCGCATCGCCGAGGTCGCAAGGCAAAACGCCTTTGCCGACGACATGATTGTCGTCAACGTGCAGGGCGACGAACCGTTGATTGCGCCCCAGCTGATCCGCGAAGTGGCGCAGCATCTCGACGACCACACCGATGCGCAGGTGGCAACCGCCTGCCACGTTATTCATCAGCGCGAAGAACTGTTTAACCCCAACGTGGTGAAGGTGGTGCTGGACAGCGAAGGCCGCGCGCTGTATTTCTCGCGCGCGCCGATTCCCCATGCCCGCGATGCGTTTGCTCAAAACGCGTGGCCCGAAAAACTGCCTGCGTACCGCCATATCGGCATTTACGCTTACCGCGCCGGTTTCCTGAAAACCTATGCCAGGCTCCAACCCTCGCCCATCGAGCAATTCGAGGCGCTGGAGCAGTTGCGGGTGCTGTGGCACGGCTACCGCATCGGTGTTGTGATTACACGCCATGCGCCCGTGGCGGGAGTGGATACGCCCGAAGACCTGCAAAGAGTGCGCGAACTGCTCACGCGCGCCTGACCTGCTAAGGAACCTCTGATTAAGTCCTCCACGGATTGCGTTGCTAGCAAAATGCGGATGGATGCGAGATGCGCGACGAAGGTCGTAGCCAGGACTACGAAGCCGAGGAGCGCAACGAGGCAGACGCCGCATTTTGCAGCAACCCGAAGGGACGGGGCAATCCTGACGCATGGCTTCGTTGTTCGTCGCTGGTTTGGCCTCCACCAAACAGCGCTCCTCACGCCTCGCCCTGTATCTGGATTGCACGCCGTCGCAACCGCATGGGACTTAATCAGAGGTTCCCTAAATTTCCCCGATTCCAGTAAAATGTCAGGCCTGCGCGATGAAGATCAAGCGGTGCGCCACTCCTAAATGTTCAGGGCGAAATAATTCATGAGATTGATTTTGCTAGGAGCTCCGGGCGCAGGCAAAGGCACCCAGGCGGCCTATATCGCGAAGAAATACGGCATCCCGCAGATTTCCACCGGCGATATGCTTCGCGCTGCGGTCAAGGCTGGAACCGAACTCGGCAAAAAAGCGAAAAAGTACATGGACACGGGCAGGCTGGTACCCGACGATATCATCATTGACCTGGTCAAGGAACGCATTAAGCATCTCGATTGCGCCACTGGTTTTCTGTTTGATGGTTTTCCCCGCACTATCCCGCAGGCGGAAGCGTTGAAAAAGGCGGGAGTGGATCCTGATTATGTATTGGAAATTGATGTGCCTGATGAGGAAATCATCCGCCGCTTGAGCGGGCGCCGCGTGCATCCCGCTTCCGGCCGCACTTATCATGTCATCTTCAATCCCCCCAAAGTCACAGGCAAAGACGACATAACCGGCGAAGAGCTGGTGCAGCGCGAGGACGACACGGAAGAAACCGTGAAAAAGCGTCTTGCCGTTTATCATTCACATACCAAGCAGCTCATCGATTACTACTCCAAACAGGCGGCGCAGGGCAATAAGCGCCCGCCCAAATACGTGAAAATTCCCGGTGTCGGCAGTGTGGAGGAAATTTGCGACAAGTGTTTCGCAGCATTGAAATAAAATTTTACCGCTGAGGACGCAAAGGACGCTGGGGAAAACCCGCTAAAAAAATTCAGTTTCCGTGGGACATATTTGTGGAATGAGCGTGTTTGACAATTTGCGAAAGCTTTTGAATTCCTCCGCGTCCTCTGCGGTTAAAGGGTTCTACGAATGAAACCGAAAAACGCTTTTTACGCACAATCAGGCGGGGTCACCGCGGTCATCAACGCTTCCGCCTGCGGAGTGATTGAAACCGCGCGCAAATACCGCACCAAAATCGGCAAGGTCTATGCCGGCAGGAACGGGATAATCGGCGCGCTCACCGAAGATCTGATTGACACCAGCAGGGAATCGCGTGCGGCCATCCGCGCACTGCGCCACACGCCTTCGGGTGCGTTCGGTTCCTGCCGCTACAAGCTCAAAGGGCTGGAACAAAACCGCGCACAGTACGAACGGCTGATTGAAGTATTTCGCGCGCACAACATCGGCTACTTTTTCTATAACGGCGGCGGCGATTCCGCGGACACCTGCCTCAAGGTGTCGCAGCTCTCGGAAACAATGGGCTATCCTATCATCGCGGTACACGTGCCGAAAACGGTGGACAACGACTTGCCGGTTACCGACTGTTGTCCCGGCTTCGGCTCGGTGGCGAAATATGTCGCAACCAGCATCCGCGAGGCGGGTTTCGACGTCGCCTCGATGGCCAAGACCTCGACCAAGGTGTTCGTGCTGGAAGTGATGGGCCGCCACGCCGGCTGGATTACCGCGGCGTGCGGGCTTGCTGCGGAAAAGGAAGGCGATGCCCCGCAGGTTCTGCTCTTCCCTGAAATCACGTTCGACGAGGAAAAATTCCTCGCCAAAGTGAAGGAATCAGTGGAGCAATACGGCTATTGCGCGGTTGCCGTTTCCGAGGGCATCAAAAACGCGGACGGCAAGTTTCTTTCCGAATCCGGTTTGCGCGATGCGTTCGGCCATGCGCAATTGGGCGGGGTCGCGCCGGTGATCGCCAGTCTGGTGAAAGAAAAGTTCGGCTACAAATACCACTGGGCGGTGGCGGATTACCTGCAGCGCGCAGCGCGCCATATCGCTTCCAGAACCGACGTCGAGCAATCCTACGCCGTGGGCAAAGCCGCAGTGCAATTCGCGCTGCAAGGCCATAATTCGGTGATGCCCACCATAGTCCGCAAATCCAGCAAGCCCTACAAATGGGCGATCGGCATGGCCAGGCTCGAGGACGTGGCGAACCGGGAAAAAAACATGCCGCGCGATTTCATCTCCGAAGACGGTTTTCACATCACCAAGAGATGCCGCACTTACCTTGAGCCTCTGATCAAGGGCGAAGACTACCCGCCGTATAAAAACGGACTGCCCGATTACGTCAAACTTAAGAACGCCGCAGTGCCGAAAAAACTTGCTGCCGAATTCAAACTTTAGCATCCGACAAAAGCCGACGGGCTGCGGCTTTGTGGCATAATAACAAGCATAAAAAAACCAGTCTTTCCGCCCGAGGGGGAATCATGACGGGGATTATTGCTTATGCTCTGGCTTTTGCGCTCATCTGCGCAATTCTCGCCATCATCTACGGCGGCTATTCAATCAAATGGATACTGGCGCAGCCGAGCGGCAATGACCGCATGCGTGAAATCGCCGCGGCGATACAGGAAGGCGCTTCCGCCTATCTCAACCGTCAGTACACCACCATCGGCATCGTCGGCGCCATTCTGTTCTTTCTCATCGGCTTGGTGCTTTCATGGAAAACCGCTGGCGGATTTGCCATTGGCGCGATACTCTCGGGCGCGACGGGCTACATT
>DATMDB010000184.1:0-6111 GCA_035558075.1 Burkholderiales bacterium | reverse complement strand
TGCAGCATCGCAGCCAGGGCATCGGCGCGGTTGTAGGTCGTGGCAATGACGGCAATACGCATTTTAATTAACCGCAGATGAACGCCGATAAACGCAGATTAGAAATCAAGTACAATACGTTTGATTTCTGCCTTTGGTTTTCCGAAGTTGACCAACAAACAAACTGTTAAGCCAGTGGCTTTGAGGTAATTCAAGCATTGTGCAGAGTGGATTTCATCCAGTGCTTTAACTGCCTTGAGTTCCACGATTACACTTTCATCCACCAATAGATCAGCAGCAAACTCCCCAACCACAACCTGATCATACCGGACTTTGATCCCGTACTGCTGCTCAACGCTAAGCCCTGCCCGGCGGAGCTCGATGACCAAAGCGTTTTCATACACTTTCTCAACGAAACCGGAACCAAGTTTATTGCTGACCGCATAGGCGCACCGTATGATTACTCCTGTTACTTCATCTAATCTTGATCGGCGTTTATCTGCGTCCATCGGCGGTTTAATTTGTTAACCTGTGTGTATCCGAGTTTATCGGCGGTTTCATTTTTTTGTTTTGGCGTTTTTTTCTTGAAGCAGCATCGCCTTGAGGTAGCGGTAATATGCTCCTTCGGCATTGGAAACCGCAAGCATGAAACCTTCCCTGCCGTCGAGAAAGCCTGCGCGCAGGAAATAAGTGCGGATGAATGTCCATAGACCGTGGCCGACGGCGCTTGCCAGCGAAGCTTTTCCGCCTCGTTGCGACAGCATGGCAGCGCCGGCGCTGGAATAGCTGTTGAGCTTTTGTAGCACCTGTTCCAGATCGCGAAACGCTTCGTGCAGCAACGGCTGCCTGAGTGTTCCGGTTCTGCCGTTGACGATAAGACGCTCATGCACCAGATCATCGCTGAAACGCGCATGACGGCGCTTGAAAAGCCTGGTCACATAATCCGGCCACCAGCCGGAGTGGCGCATGACTCGGCCGCAGTAACTGGAGGAACGCGCCATGCGGAATGCCACGTGTTCGACTTGGGTAGTGATCGCTGATTGGATTTCGTTGCGCAATTCGTGGGACACACGCTCGTCGGCGTCGAGCGACAGCACCCAGTCGCCGGTTGCGAGAGTAAGCGCGCGGTTTTTCTGTGGCCCAAAACCCGGCCAGTCCATGACCAGAACTTTCGCCCCCAGCTCTTTGCAAATAGCAACCGTATTATCCGTGCTGCCGGAGTCCACGACGATGATTTCATCCGCCCATGACACGGATTCCAGGCAGCCGCGTATCGTCTGCTCTTCGTTTTGGGTGATGATAGCGACGGAGAGGCTCATGTTGCGATGCGGGTGTTTTCCGAATTCGGTCTCAAACCGCTGTAGAGCAAAGCACTCATCCACGCATAAAGCAGGCTTTCGGTATGATCCAAGAGCAAGGAATTAAACAGGCAGCCGGTCATCATCGTAATCACCAGCCCACGCGCGAGTTGCGTTTCCAGAAGCGTGGGCAAGCGCGGCGCTTGCCGCCATTGCAGCAAGAATAAGCCGAGCAGTAACGCCAGTCCGGTCAAGCCCAGCTGCGCCGTAATCAACAAGTACTCGTTATGTGGGTTGCGCGCTTCTTCCGGTTTGCTGTTGGGTACAAGCTCCGTATAGGCCTTAGTAAAGCCGCCGGTTCCGACGCCCAGAAAAGGGTGCTCGCGAATGATGCGTAGGCTGTTCATATACCAATCGAGCCGCTCGCCCACGGAGGTTTCAGAGCGCTTACCTGGCTGCCACGCCGAATATTCCTGCGCTGCCGTTTGAATGCGCGTGCGGAAAGTGGCGGAGCCGTAATAGGCGGCTGCGCTAAGGACAAAGCCCAGCACGAGAGCGACTGCCACTCCCTTCCAGCGCCAGGCGCTGGCGAGAAAATAGAGCAGCAGCGCTCCCAGTATCAAATAACCGGTGCGTCCCTGGACCATGAACAGGACATTGCCGACGGCTAGCAAAGCCAGCGCGGCCCATGTTAAGCGCATCCGGTAGTCGGTGGCATGGCGCGCGAGCAGCGCAAACAGAAAGGCGCCGAAGGCCATTAGGATGTTGTGGGTGAGCGAAAGCTTGAAGCTTACAGGGTAAAACGATCGGGGGTAAAGGTCCTTCACCGTTATAAACGCGTACTGCGGCAGAAGACCCATGGCTATCGCATATGAAACCAGTAAGGTAAGAACCAGGGATGTTGCAAGCGCGAGAACGGCAAAACGGCGCATCTGCGGATGGCGTAACAGCGGCAGAAGTAAGGCAATCAGCGGCAGTTCCTTGTACTTGCCAAGATAATGCAAGCCGTCTCCCGGGTAGCGTTCGCCATAGAGCAGCCCGATACACAGCAAGAGAAAAAGCCCGAGAGCAAGCCAAGCGACCGGATTGTCCCTGACCGTTTGCCACTTGTCGAGAAAGCCGGCGCTCAGCACCCAGCATAGAACCAGCGCTCCAATCAGGATATTATCCGCGGCCGTGGACAGCGGGATGGAAAAGCCCAGCGCTATGGCGATCCATCTGCCGAACGTGTCTGCTTTCGCACTGACGGCCTGGTATTTCATTCAGTTCACTTTTCAGCAAAAGCGATCAGCGATTTTCTCAAAGAAGGGACGGCGTCCTTTACCATAGTGCCCAAGGTGCGGATTTTTTCCAACCCCTCTCTGTGCCTTCTGGATTTGAGAAACATGATTTCGATGTTCCTGAAGCTGCTCGCTTCGAGCAATATCCTTAACTCGCGCTTGGTGAACTCGCGGTTGTGCCGGTCGGGGTAAAAAGAAAAGCCCTTGTAGGAAACCGGCTGCGCATATAGATAATGTTTCTGGTAATCGTAGGTGATGTTCTTGCCCCGCAGTATGCGGCTGCGGTTGCGAAAGCTCACTGCATTCGGCACATCCACTTCGACCATCCCCCCGCTCTTTAGCACGCGATGGATTTCCTGCATCGCCTGAAGGTGCGAATGGCTGAAGTGTTCCAATACTTGGCAGCATACTACCGCATCGAAGCAATCATCCGGGAATGGCAGCGGATCCACTTCAATGTTACATACCTGGAATTGGATTGGTTTATGCAGGTAAACCTCGGGATATTTGGCCGTATAATCGGCGATGTCGAGCGCGTAACAGTCGTGTCCAAGCTCGCAGAGCAGCGAAAGCAGCATGCCGTGCCCAGCGCCGACATCGAGCACTTTCCTTGATGTGCGCAGGCGGTGAGCGATTTCGCAAAATCGGTCAAGGCTGCCCTTGAATACATCGTCCAGTGCCGGATCGCGGCTGTTGTATAGCCGTCCTTGGGCGCGCAATTCAAGCGCCTGCCGATAGATCTGCTTTTTACTCAGAGTGTGTGGCACGACATCGTGCACGCGCAGGACTTAAGTTAAAGGTTCCCTAGGCAAGCTTTTGCTGGTAGCTCTCGCCATGATTTTGCCCAGCGTTGTATTCCGGCACCCACTTGAGCAAATCCTGTTTTACCTGATCATCCTTTAGCGTCGTGTTTTGGCCAAGCCATAAAGCTACTCCGGTGAGCCATTCCCCATTCACTTGCCTGGCGAGAGCGATGCGAAGTTTCGGGTGGGGTGTCGGCAGGGTATTTTCATCGTCGGCGAGCAGTTCTTCGTAGAGTTTTTCGCCGGGTCTCAAACCCGTGTAGACGATTTTGATTTCCTCCTCGCTGAAGCCGGAAAGGCGAATCAGGTCTTTCGCCAAGTCGGCGATTTTTACCGGTTCCCCCATGTCCATGACAAAAATTTCGCCGCCCTTTCCCATCAGGCACGCCTGCAGCACCAGCTGCGCGGCTTCGGAAATGGACATGAAGTAGCGAATGATTTCCGGATGCGTGACGGTCACTGGTCCGCCTTTCTCGATCTGCTCGCGGAATTTCGGAATCACGCTACCCGTGCTGCCCAGCACATTGCCGAAGCGCACCATCACAAAACGAGTGCTTGATGACTGCTGCAAGGCCTGGCACAGCATTTCCGCAAGGCGCTTGCTCGCGCCCATCACATTGGTGGGATTGACCGCTTTATCCGTGGAAACCAGCACGAATTTTTCAATCTGGTGCTCGACCGCAGCCTGCGCCAGAACATAAGCGCCAAGCGCGTTGTTGAGCACCGCTTCCCAGGCGTTTTGCGTTTCCATCAGCGGCACATGCTTGTAAGCCGCGGCGTGAAACACGATGGAAGGACGGTATTGTGCCAACACCTGGTCTACCCGCGAGCGGTTCTTCACATCACCGATGACACAGGCCACCGCAGTATTCGGAAAGTCGCTTTGAAATTCCTGCTCGATGCGGTAAAGCGCGAATTCGTTGAGTTCGAACAGGATCAGCCGCTGCGGCTTGAAGCGCGAAATCTGCCGGCACAATTCGGAACCAATCGAACCCCCTGCGCCACTGATCAAGATCGTTTTCCCGGCAAACAGTCCCTGCAGACCGGCACTATTCAGAACAACAGGGTCACGCCCGAGTAAATCGTCGAGCTCAACGTGGCGGATTTGCGAGACCGTGACCTTGCCGCTCAGCAGGTCGTCAAACGAAGGCACCGTCAGGGCCTTCACCCCCGCCTTCACGCAGACATTCATGGCCCGGCGTCGCGCTGCGTGAGAGGCCGAGGGCATAGCAATGATGGCGTGCTGAATTTGCATGTTTTGTGAGTGAGAGGCAAGCTCGTCGATCTGTCCCAGTACTCTTACCCCGTGCAAAAGACGTCCGTGTTTTTCCGGGCCATCATCGAGAAATCCCACCACACGCCACTCGTGACTGCGCGCAAGATCCTTGACCAGATTCGCGGCGGCGTCGCCCGCACCGAGGACGATGACCGGCTTGGCTTGCAGATTGGCGACGCTATACAGCCGGCGCTCTTTCCATAGCCGGTAAGCAATGCGGCTGCCGCACATGATGAGGAAAAGCAGTATCGGATCCAGCACCACCACCGAGCGCGGAACCAAAGCCGGAATGCGCAGCATCAAGAGCACAAGCGGGGCGGCCATCGCCGCCGACGCAACCGCAAGGAGGATGCGTTTCAGATCGGGTAGGCTGGCGTAGCGCCAGATGCCCCGGTAAAGGCCAAACCACAAAAAAATCAGCCCCTGTGACAGCACAACCCATGGCAGCGTCTGCCACATGCTTCGCAGTTGAGGATGCTCGAAATCCATGTTGAAACGCAGCCAATAGGCGAGACACCACGCGAGAGCCACCGCGATCAGGTCGTGGCCAAATGCAAGCGAAGCACGGAGGTTGAGCCTAGGCGGAAACATAGTTGCCGGAATGTCTTTTCCAGTAGCGGTCGAAAACAATCATGCCAATCGTATAAGCCGCACACCAGCCGGCAACCAAAACAATTTGGGTGAACTCATCCTTGCCGATAACCCACAAGGCGGACAAACTGGTAGCGAGCATCAGAGCATACTCAAACCAGGCGGTTTTGCGATGCCCCCAGCCGATTTGCACCAGCCGCTGGTAATAATGCCCGCGATGCGCCTGCCAGATTTTTTCCCGCATCAACGCGCGCTTAAGCAACGTAACGCTGGCATCAACAATAAAAGGCGAAAAAATCAGCAGCGGAAACCATATTGGCCAAATGTTTTGTAGATATCCAGTTATGCCCAGTGTCGCCGCCAGAAAGCCGAGTGGAATCGAACCCGCATCGCCCATGAAAATCCGTGCCGGGTGAAAGTTGAACAACAAAAAAGCCAGCGCGGCGGCGGCAATCGAAAAATTAATCAAGGCAAAATCTTCGTTGCCGGCGAGCCAGGAAGCCAATCCGTAAAAGCCAAACCCCAACACTGCCATTCCTCCTGCCAGGCCGTCCGAGCCGTCCATGAAATTATACAGGTTGGTCATCCAGGCCGTGGCAAGAATGAAAAGCGGCAATAACAGAACGCCGCCCGTCTCGAACCACAATACTGCGGTGATGGCCGCAGCCAGAAAATGCGCCGACAGCCGCCAGACCGGGGAGATGCCGCGGATATCGTCGAGCAACGATACGGCGATTAACAGGGCCAACGCGATCCAGAGCGGCCATGGAGGCAACAGCAGAAGAAATGAAATGAAGACGCCGAACATTAATCCCAAGCCGCCGGTGCGCGGCATCGGCGCGGTATGCAGCGAACGCGGATTCGGACGATCAAGCACGATTCGC
>DATMDB010000183.1:0-3336 GCA_035558075.1 Burkholderiales bacterium | reverse complement strand
GGCCATGCCGCGGAAATACTGAATCTGGTTAAAGATCTCAAATGAGAATCGCAAGGGACACGGTGGTTTCAATCAACTATGAACTCAGCGACGCCAACGGCAAACTTCTGGAAAAAACGTCCAAGCCGATAAACTATTTGCATGGCGGCTATCACGGCATGTTCCCGATGGTGGAGGAAGCGCTACAGGGCAAAAGTGCGGGCGACAGCTGCAAGCTGACCATGGACCCGCAAGACGCTTTTGGCGAATATGACAGCGAACTAGTGTGTACCGAGCCGCGCCATCTGTTCCCTGAAAATGTAGCGGTTGGCATGCAGTTCGAGGGAGGCGCGGAAGGTTCGGACGATGTGATGATTTACACTGTTACCGAGGTCGCGCAAGACAAGGTGGTAGTTGACGGCAATCACCCGCTCGCCGGGCAGACACTGAATTTTTCCTGCACCGTGACCGAAGTGCGCGCCGCAACCCCGGAAGAAATCACGCACGGCCACGTGCACCGCGAAGACGAGCATTTTCACTAAGTCGTTTTTCTAATCCAGTCCTTGTCTCAGCCGGTAGATAAGCTCCAGCGCCTGTTTCGGGCTCAATTGATCCGGATTAGCGTCTTTCAACAGCTGCAGTAGCGGATGTTCTGTCGTAGCCGGCTCCGCTTTCGGCTGCGGCGCGAACAAGTCTCCCTGCGAGTTCCTGTTCATCCCTTCCTGCTCGAGTCTAAGCAGATATTTTTTTGCGGTCCGGATAACCGGTTGCGGCACGCCGGCAAGCTGCGCCACCTGCAAGCCGTAGCTTTGGTTGGCCGGGCCATCTTCCACCGCGTGCAGAAAAACGATGTGGTCGTGATGCTCGATGGCATCAAGGTGCACGTTGGCGACCTGAGGGTAATATTGCGCGAGGCGGGTGAGCTCGAAATAGTGTGTGGCGAACAGGGTGAGCGAGCCGTTTTTCTCCAGCAAATGCCCGGCAATCGCCCACGCCAGTGCAAGACCATCAAAAGTCGAAGTGCCGCGACCGATTTCGTCCACCAGCACCAAACTGGTACCACTCGCGTGGTGCAGGATGTTTGCCGCCTCGGTCATTTCCACCATGAAGGTGGAACGCCCCCCGGCGAGATCGTCGGAGCTGCCTATGCGCGTGAAAATCTGATCAACGGGGCCGATGACCGCGTTTTTTGCCGGCACGAACGATCCGCAATGCGCGAGCAACACGATCAATGCCGTTTGCCGCATATAGGTGGACTTGCCGCCCATGTTGGGGCCGGTAATAAGCAGCATCTGGCGTGTCCGCGAGAGTTGCGCGCTATTGGCGATGAAGTGCTCTACTTGCCTTTCCACCACCGGATGGCGGCCTTCCTCGATGAGAATTCCCGGTTCTTCGCTGAATTCCGGCGAGGTGTAGTTGAGGCTAGCCGCCCGCTCGGCAAAGGCGGCGAGAACATCCAGCTCGGCAACTGCAGCCGCCGTTTTTTGCAAGGATGGGATATAAGGCGCCAGCGCATCCAGCAATTCCTCGTAAAGCCGCTTTTCCCGCGCCAAGGCCCGCTCCGCCGCTGACAATGCCTTGTCTTCGAATGCTTTCAGTTCCGGGGTAATAAAGCGCTCGGCGTTTTTCATGGTCTGGCGGCGCCGGTAATCATCGGGAACGCGCTCCGCTTGCACGCGCGAAACCTCGATATAAAAGCCGTGAACCTTGTTGTATTCCACTTTCAGCGTGCTCAAGCCGGTGCGGCTCCGCTCGCGCGCTTCGAGCTGCATCAGAAACTTTCCGCAGTTATTCTGAATCGCACGCAGTTCGTCGAGCTCGGCATCAAAACCATCCGCGATAACGCCGCCGTCGCGCAACAGCGCCGCGGGCTCGGCTTGCAGCGCACTTTGCAAGAGCCCTAATAGCGCTTCGGGCAGCGTGAGCGCGGCCGAGAGTTCAGTAAGCCGTGGACTGGAAAGCGCAACCAATGCCTGCTGCAGCGACGGCATGTGTTTCAAGCTGTCGCGCAGTCCCGAAAGATCGCGCGGGCGCGCGGTTTTGAGCGCAATGCGCGAGGTGATGCGCTCGATATCGCTGCAGTGCCTGAGAATCCGATGCACTGCGCGGTGCGGCCCCATGCCTGCGTCGCCGAACAGGGAAGAGACCGCCTGCACGCGTAATTTAAGCACGTCGTGGTTGCGCAAGGGGTGATGCAGCCAATGGCGCAACAGGCGGCTGCCCATGCTGGTGGCGCAAGTATCAAGCAATGAAAGCAGCGTCGGCGCCGGCTCGCCGCGGATAGTTTCTGAAATTTCCAGATTGCGCCGCGTTGCCGCATCCATGCGTACAAAAGCGTCGCTATGCTCGACCTGCAAGGCAGTGACATGGGCAATCGCCGTGCCCTGGGTGGTTTTGGCGTATTCCAGGAGTGCACCGGCGGCGGTGGTTGCTATGCGCAGTCCTTCGCAGCCGAAACCGCTCAAATCGCGGGTGCCGAACTGTTTGCATAAATTCCGGGTTGCCGTGTCGAAATCGAAATGCCACTGCGGCAGGCGTTTGACGGCGCACAAAAGGTTCTCGAACAGCGGATGAGTAAAACCCTCAGGCAGCAGAATCTCGGAAGGCTGCAGGCGTTCCAGCTCGGAGCGAAGTTGCTGCGCCGGGATTTCCAGCGCGCGCATCCGGCCTGCAGCAAGGTTGAGCCAGGCCAGTCCCAAAGTGGACTGATGCGAAGTGATGGCGAGCAATACGCTGTCGCGTTTTTCATCGAGCAGTCCTGAATCGGTGAGCGTGCCGGGGGTGAGGATGCGGGTGACTTTGCGTTCCACCGGCCCTTTGGCTTGCGCCGGGTCGCCGATCTGCTCGCAGATTGCCACCGATTCGCCCAGCTTGACGAGTTTCCCCAGATACTGCTCGACCGAATGATACGGCACCCCCGCCATTTTCACCGGTTGGCCCGCGGATTCGCCGCGGCTGGTCAACGTTATGTCCAAAAGGCGCGCTGCTTTTTCGGCATCGTCGTAAAACAGCTCGTAAAAATCGCCCATGCGGTAGAACACCAGCATGTGTGGATAGTCCGACTTGATGCGCAGGTATTGCTGCATCATCGGCGTGTGGCTCGAAATTTCAGCCGAGCCGAGCCCCTTGTCAATGTTGCCGTTTTGCTTTATCAAGTCTTGTCGTTTCATGTAAAAACCCGCCTTAACCGACGGCTTTTCTATGCAAGATTGGCAAGTCTTTGCAAGTACTTGCCTGGTTAATCGGTGTAGGTTTCGTGTAGATAAACCCTCTAAGGAGGATAGATGTCGAAAAACCTATACCGCGATAACCGGAGCTCCTGACCGCTGCTATTATCGCCGAGATGGCGGTCTGTGA
>DATMDB010000182.1:0-8785 GCA_035558075.1 Burkholderiales bacterium | reverse complement strand
CTGGCTGTTGCGCAAACGCTGGGCCTGCTGATGGAACCGTGGGCGCTCGCTGATGATTCCGGTGCGTGGCCTATGGCGGCGTTCTTCTCCACCGGCTTCGCCCAAGCCGGCCTGGTTCATGTCGCTTTTGCCGTCGCCTTGTTTTCAGCGGGATTGTGGCTCATCAAACAACCCGCATCACGCGTTGCGTGGAGCGCGGCCATCGCGGCGGCGATTCTACTCATGGCAAGCGGTGCATGGCTGGTGCACGCAGTAGGTCGTCTTGAAGGCACCGTGCCGCTTATGGTGATGACGGTGCTGCATCAACTCGGCGCCGCGGTCTGGGTGGGAGGCATAATCCATCTCCTCGCGTTATGGCGGCTGGCGCGCCGCAGCGGTTCGCCCTTGTGGCCGCGTGCGTTGGCACGCTTCTCGCCACTCGCTGTGCTCGGCGTTGTCTCGCTTACTTTTTGCGGAATTTATCTGTGGTGGAGCTATATCGGCGACTGGCAAGGGCTCACTGGCACCGCCTACGGCGTGATGGTGCTCACCAAAGTGGCCCTGCTCCTCGCGGCGCTCGCGCTCGGCGCGATGAATTTTTTTCTTACGCGGCGCTGGCTGCGGCTGGGCGACGCGCTGGGCGTAGGAGCGCGCGTCCCGTATTTCGTTGAAGCCGAATTCAACATCGTCATCATCATTCTACTTACGGCCGCTGCGCTTACTTCGCTGCCGCCCTCAATAGACGTCTCAGCGGAAAAAGCCACACCCGCCGAAGTCTGGAATGCGTTGAAGCCCGGCAATCCCCGCCTCGTCCCGCCGCCGCGCCAGGAATATCTGGCAAGTTCCACTTCTTCGTTCGATGTGTTTACCCTACAGAACGACTTCGACAAGAGGCAAAGCGAATTTAACCACAACGTTTCGGGCCTGCTGGTGCTGATCGTGGGGTTGGCGGCGGTACTGGACCGCACCGGTAAATTTCCCTGGGCGCGGCATTGGCCGCTGTTATTCCTGCTGGTTGGGGTGTTTCTGGTGCTGGTCGGCGAGCCAAATGGCTGGCCGCTCGGTTACGAAGGTTTTTGGGAAACTCTGGTGATACCCTCGGTCATCCAACACCGACTGGCCACCGCGGTGGTGATTGGCCTTGCGCTGTTCGAGTGGCGGGTGCGTGTCGGCGGGCTTGCCGAGACGCGCTGGCGCTATGCCTTTCCTCTATTATGCATGACGGGTGGCGCGTTGTTGCTTACCCATTCCCACACCCTGCTTACCAACAAATACCAGTTCCTCATCGAGGTTTCGCATTCGCTGCTCGGCTTTTTTGCGGTGATGATGGGAGCCGGACGCTTGCTGGAATTAAGACTGCCTTCTCCTGCCAATCGCCTGCCCGGCTGGTTGTGGACTCTTTCCTTGGTAATGATCGGCTTTGTGCTGCTGTTTTACCGGGAGGTCTGAGCGGGCTCTTCGCTTTCGTCGTCTTCGAATTTCTGATGCGGAGGGTTGCCGTCGTAAATCAAGTACGTGCGGTGCTGCCGGTAAGCGTCGCGAATGAATATATAGCGGTCAAGCGCCGCTTCATCGATGATCTTCAAATAGTGTGAGGCACGGGCACGCTTGTCGATTGCGCCCAGCAAACCCAGGGGCAGGGTGACGGCGAGCTCACTGATGTAGAACAGACCACTGGTCACGGTACTCATCGCCAGATCGGGGCTGTCGCGCACGGTGTTGGGTCCGAGCAGCGGAATCATCAGATAAGCGCCTTCCGGAGCACCATAAACCCCGATAGTCTGCCCCAGATCTTCTTCGTGCGGCTTCAAGCCCATCTTGCTTGCCACATCGACCAATCCCAGAGAACCTATGGTGCTGTTGATCAGGAAACGGCTGGTGTCGGCGAAACCTTGTTTGAACTTGCCCTGGAAAAAATCGTTGAGGACGGTATCGAGATAGCCGATATTGTCAAAAAAATTGGATACCGAGGTTCTAGCCGGCTCGGGCGTGACCTTTACATAGGTGTCAGCGATCGGCTTGACGATCGTTCGGTCCAGCGCATCGTTGAACTTGTAGATTTTGCGGTTAGCCCCTTCGAAGGGGTCGCCCTCATTCTGCTCCTTGGGCGTGCCGGCACAGCCTGAGGAAAGCAGAACTACCGCGGCAAGCGCTGCAATGATCGCGTTTTTATTGTTGCTGATTATGCATTCCTGTGACTGATGGTATAGCATCGCTTGACCTTGGTAAGATTGTCAGTACAACGGGTGATGCGCGTGGCGCGTTTATTTATTTTTCGTGGTTGCCAGTTTTGAATATTGTGCGATCTGCGCCTTGAGCTTGGCGATCAAGGCGTCGCCGCCTTCATTGCGGATGATGTTGCCGAACTCCGAGCGCTTGATTGCCAGGTCGCTTACCCCATCCACGATGATGTTAATGATGCGCCAAACCCCGTCTTTGCGGCGCAGCACATAATCGAAGTGTATCTTCTCGCCATTCGCCGAGGAAAGCAAGGTGTGTACCAATGAGTCGCCATTGGCGGTTTGTTCTTCCGAGAGCACCTTGAATGTTTCCCCTGAATAACCATCAAAACGGTAGGCGTAAGTGCTGATGCTGTGCTTGACGAAAGTCTCGACCAGGGATTTTTTCTGCTCGTCGGTGAGCTTCTCCCACTGGCGGCCGGCGGCAAACTGGGCAATGCCGGGAAGATCATGGCTTTCCTCCACCGCTGGAGCAAGACGTTTATAACGGCCTTCGTAACCGAGCTTTTCCGCGTCCGTCATCACTGAAATCAGCGTGTTTTGGAAATGTTCCACCACCGCCGTGGCGCTCCCGGGCGATGCTGCATGAAGCGGTGCCGCCGAGGCCCCCATCAACCAGCCGGCCACGAGAGCCTGCGGCAACAGCAGGAAAGTCAAGCGCATGCTGTTTGCGCGCGAGTCGTAACTGCGGTCTTTCCAGCGCGCGCGTTCGCCGCGAAAGTAGCGCTGCGCCGAGTTCCAGGTCATGGCCAGATAAAGCATCCCGATGAGCGGCAGGCCCAAAACCCAAACGGCCGATCGGCCGTAAAACTTAAGCGTCGGAAAATAGGATAGCGCCATGGCCACACAAGCAGCCAGTGCCAGATACCGGGCGGTGGAAGTTGTGAAAAACAACCCTGCCACCGGCATGCCAAATGCAAGGACCATGACGGCGGTGCATGCCAACAATAGCCCGATTGAGTAATGCAGCTGCGTAAAAGCCGTGCGTGTCACCATGTTCCAGATCTGCCCAAATTGCCGGTAGGGGCGAATGCTGCATACCGAATGAGTCATTCCGATCCATGTTTTGTGCCCTTTTGACTTGATACGCCGCGCCAGACTGCAATCGTCTATCAATTCGTCCTTAATCGCCGCAAAGCCGCCGATTTCATCTAGTAAAGAAGATTGCATCAGGATACAACCGCCGGCCGCCGCGGCCACTTTGCTCTTGGCTGAATTCGACAGGCGGAACGGGTAAAGCAGTTTAAAAAAATAGACAAAAGCCGGCATCAGCAGTTTTTCCCAGAAATTGCTCATCATCGGCGCCGCCATCAGCGAAATGAACGCCACACCGTGCTGTTGCATGTGCTCGCGCAAGCCGCAGATGATGCTGGGTTTAAGCTCGATATCGGCATCCATAAGTAGTACCAGCGGGGTCTTCACATGCTGCCGCCCCTGTTCCAGCGCCCACAGCTTGCCGCTCCAGCCTGAGAGCAGCGGCGCGCCGCGGACTATTGTAAGCCTGTCGCCCCACGCTTTGCGAGCGAGCTCTACTGTTCCATCCGCGGACTGGTCATCCACCACGACCACGGAAAGATTGCGGCCCTGAGCTCTTAACGCAGCAAGCGTTTGCTGGATGACGGCGGCTTCATTGCGGGCGGGAATGAGAACGGTGACATCGCTTAAGTCGTCGCCACCAGATTGTGCATCGAGAAACGGTTGGGAAGACCAGGGACGCCACGGAATCAGCAGCACTGCCAGCCACATCAAGGCAGACGCCGCAACCAAAGCGGTTGCCAGCGTCTCCATCATGGAAATGTGTCAGCTTGTAACCATGCCATAAAGCAAGGCATGCTTGACGCCTAATGCTTGCTGACCTTGAACTGAATATAATTTTTGGCCGGATCGGCGTAAACGACGGGAAGCTCCGGCGCGAAAGGGCCGTCGGTATTCGGGCCGCGGAGAAACACACTGAGCGCTTTCAATGGCCGGGCGAACGTATCGTTTATGGCGGTAGGCTCGTAACCGCAATGCACCATGCAGTCGGCACATTTCGGATTGCGGCCTGTGCCGTATTTCTCCCATTGGGTGGTTTCCATCAGCTCCTTGAAGCTCGAGGCATAGCCCTCGTCCACCAGCAGATAGCAAGGCTTTTGCCAGCCGAAGACATTGCGGGTCGGATTGCCCCACGGCGTGCACTGATATGACTGGTTGCCCGCCAGAAAATCGAGGAACATGCTCGACTGGTTGAAGCGCCATCTGCGGCCTCTCCCGCGCTTGAATACTTCGCGGAACAACTCCTTGCTGGCGCTTCTGCGCAGGAATATCTCCTGCTGTGGAGCGTGTTGATAGCTGTACCCCGGAGAAATGGTCACGCCCTCCACGCCGAGTTCCATGCAGTAATCCATGAACGCAGCGATTTCCTCAGCGGATTCACCCTGGAACACGGTGCAGTTCGCGGTCACGCGGAAACCCCGCTCCAGCGCCAGTTTGATCGCCTCCACCGCCTTGTCAAACACTCCTTCCTGGCATACCGAGGCATCGTGTCGCTCGCGCAGTCCGTCAAGATGCACTGAGAACGTGAGATACGGGGACGGGGTAAAGTCGTTCAGGCGTTTTTTGAGCAGCAGCGCGTTGGTGCACAGATAAATGAATTTCTTGCGCGCCACAATGCCTTCGACGATTTTGACAATGTCCTTGTGTATGAGCGGCTCTCCCCCGGGGATCGAAACAACCGGTGCGCCGCACTCATCCACCGCAGCGAGGCATTCTTCCAGCGTCAGGCGTTTATTGAGAATTTCTTCCGGGTGATCAATCTTGCCGCAACCCGCGCAAGCCAGGTTGCAGCGGAACAGCGGCTCCAGCATCAGCACCACCGGATAACGCTTTGCTCCGCGCAGTTTCTGGCTGATGACGTATTTGGCAAGACGGTATTTCTGAATTAAGGGAATCGCCATCGTATATCCTGTATATCCTAAGAAATTAATCTATACCGGGTTGGTCTTGGTTTGCTCGGCTTTTTTGAGCGTCAGCGATTTAGGCAGGCGGAAGGTGGTGGTTTCCCGGATGCCGTCGAGTTCGCGCGTGGCGCTCACCCCGAAGCTGCGCAGTTTGTCGAGTACCCTTTGCACCAGCACTTCCGGAGTGGATGCACCCGATGTGATGCCCACCTTCTTGATGCCCCCGACAAACCAGGACTTATCGAGTTCGGTTTCATCCTGAATCAAATAAGCGGGCACGCCATGTTGTTTGCCGACCTCGCGCAGCCGGTTGGAGTTGGAGCTGTTGCGCGCGCCGACTACTAGGAGCAAGTTCACTTCGTCGGCGAGCGCCTTCACCGCATTCTGGCGGTTTTGCGTCGCGTAGCAAATATCGTCGAGTTCCGGGCCCTGAATGGTGGGAAAGCGCTGCTTCAGCGCATCGATCACATCCCGGGTGTCGTCAATGCTGAGCGTAGTCTGCGTGACATAAGCGAGTTTGCCGGGATTTTTCACCTTAAGAGCGGTGACGTCCTCGGTGGTGGAAACCACATAAACGGGGCCCTCGACCGAGCCCATCGTGCCTTCCACTTCCTCGTGGCCGATATGGCCGATGATGATGGTTTCGTATCCGCGGCGGCTGTATTGCTGTGCCTGCAGATGCACCTTGGTCACAAGCGGGCAGGTCGCGTCAATCACTTGCAGCTTTCTTTGCTTGGCTTGATCCACGACTGCGGTGGAAACCCCGTGGGCACTGAAAATCGTGACCGAACCGGTCGGCACGGTGTCCAGGTCTTCTATAAACACCGCCCCTCGCGTCTGCAGGTCCTTAACTACGTGCAGGTTGTGCACGATTTCATGGAACACATAGACCGGCGGACCATAAATGTCGAGCGCGAGCTCCACGATTTCTATCGCCCGGACAACGCCTGCGCAAAAACCCCTGGGCTGAGCAAGCACTACTTCCATCTGTTTCTTCCTTATGCTTGTGGATTGTTTGACGGCAACTTTAATCGACACCGTTGTGCTGAAATAAGTTCAGCAACCAAATATTTTATCCGGAACTTTGCTTCATCCGTTGCCACAACATACCGATAAGACCGACGGAACTTTTCGGCAATTGACCCAAGTATGATATCACAGGGCCTGCCGCCAAAAGCAGAACGTTCAAGAATGCGGTATATTTTTGAAAATCCTATAGTTGGCACACTTTGCGCGGTGGCATATAATACGTACCCTCCACGGGGGCTGTCAAGCAAAAATCCCGCCAAATGGGGTCTATTACCGGCGCTGCGGGATCGCAAAAGCTCGCAATGCGGTATGATGCACTTACATCTTTTATAGATAGAGCTGACATAATGTCCTTGATTTCCGAATATCCGATTCTTGCGACCATCAATTCGCCGGAAGATTTGCGCGCGCTTCCTGAGGACCAGCTGGTGCAGCTCGCGGATGAGTTGCGCAATTACCTCATTCACTCGGTTTCCGGTTGCGGCGGGCATTTTGCCGCAGGACTCGGCACCGTCGAACTCACTGTCGCACTGCATTATGTCTTTAATACTCCGGAAGACCGGCTGGTGTGGGACGTAGGGCACCAATGCTATCCGCACAAGATTCTCACCGGCCGCCGCGACCGCATCAGCACCATCAGGCAAAAAGACGGATTGACGCCGTTTTTGAAACGCGCTGAAAGTTCGTACGACTCTTTTGGCGCCGGGCATTCCAGTACTTCGATCAGCGCGGCGCTGGGCATGGCGATTGCTGCAGCGAAACAGAACAGCGGCCGCAAAGCGGTAGCGATTATCGGCGATGGCGGGATGACCGCGGGTCTCGCATACGAAGCGCTGGATCATGCGGGCGGCATGAAGGATCTTGACTTGCTGGTAATACTCAACGACAACGACATGTCGATATCGCCGAATGTCGGCGCGCTGTCCAGCTATCTCGCGCGACTGCTTTCCGGCAAGTTCTACACCACTATCCATGAAAGCGGCAGAAAGGTCCTGAACAAGATTCCTGCAATGTGGGACCTTGCGCTGCGTACCGAAAAACACGTGAAAGGAATGGTCACTCCCGGACCCGGCACGTTTTTCGAGGAACTCGGCTTTAACTACATCGGTCCCATCAGCGGTCACGATATTCCCACGCTGGTCAAAATCCTCAAAAACCTGCGCGACCTCAAAGGGCCGCGGCTTTTGCACGTGGTCACCACCAAGGGCAAGGGCTACGCGCTCGCCGAAGCCGACCCGGTCAAATATCACGGCGTCACCAAGTTCGATCCCACGGTCGGCATTGTTCCTTCGAAATCGAAACCACGCAGTCCCACTTACACGCAAGTGTTTGGCGAATGGCTGTGCGACATGGCGGCGCTGGATGAGCGGCTGGTCGGCATTACGCCGGCAATGCGCGAAGGCTCTGGACTGGTGAAATTTTCCGAGCTTTATCCCGACCGTTATTTCGATGTCGGCATCGCCGAGCAGCACAGCGTCACCGTGGCTGCGGGTCTCGCCTGTGATGGGCAGAAACCCGTGGTGGCGATTTATTCCACTTTCCTGCAACGCGCCTACGATCAGGTAGTTCACGACGTGGTAATTCAGCATTTGCCGGTGCTGTTTGCCATCGACCGTGCCGGCGTGGTCGGGCCCGACGGGCCGACGCACAACGGCAGTTATGATTTCACCTTTCTGCGCTGCTTGCCCGACGTGGTGATCATGGCGCCGGCGGATGAAAATGAATGCCGTCAAATGCTCTACACCGGGTTCCGGCTGGATCAACCTGCTGCGGTGCGTTATCCAAGAGGCAACGGCCCGGGCGTGCCGGTGCAAAAGGAAATGACGGCTCTGCCGGTAGGGCGCGCGGAATTGCGCCGCCAGGGCAGAAAAATAGCGCTACTCGCTTTCGGCACCATGGTTACTCCGGCGCTGGAAGTCGCGGAAAAATTCGATGCCACGGTGGTCAACATGCGTTTCGTCAAGCCGCTTGACGAAGAAATAATCCTCAAGCTCGCCAACACCCACGATTGCCTAGTGACTATCGAAGAAAACGTAATCCCAGGCGGCGCAGGCGGTGGGGTCAATGAATGCCTGGCGGCGCATGGTGTGCAAATCCCGATTCTCAATATCGGGCTTCCCGACCGATTTATCGAGCACGGCTCGCGCGAGGAAATGCTCGCAGACGCCGGTTTGGACAAGGATGGAATAAGTCGCTCAGTGGATAAATTCTACGGCGGCAGCGTGTCGCTGGATAAAGCTGCAGTAGGGAAATAAAACCGGTAATCAAGAGCAATCGCTCGTTGTCGGTCAGGCCATAAGTTTCCAAGCACTATCCCCTAAGGAACCTCTGATTAAGTCCCACGAGGGCGCGACGCTGGCTTTTCGGGATGAGATGCGCGAAGCGAGGCGCAGCGAATGGTTGACCCCCTTCGCAAGCCGAGCAACAAAGCAGATCGCCCGAAAAACCGCGTCCCATTCGGGTTTCGGCGCAATGCGGCGCTTGCGTCGTTGCGCTCCTCGTGCTTAAGCTACGGCTAGGCACCTTCGTCGCGCGCCTTGCAATCATCCGCATTGCGCCAGAAACGCGCTCCGCGGAGGACTTAATCAGAGGTTCCCT
>DATMDB010000181.1:0-2931 GCA_035558075.1 Burkholderiales bacterium | reverse complement strand
ATACGAAGAAGAATGCGAAGCGCAGCCCTCGCGGAAACGCAAAATCATGGTGCTGGGCGGCGGGCCGAACCGCATCGGCCAGGGCATCGAATTTGATTACTGCTGCGTACACGCCGCGCTCGCGCTGCGTGAAGACGGCTTGGAAACCATAATGGTGAACTGCAACCCGGAAACCGTTTCCACCGATTATGATACTTCCGACCGCCTGTATTTCGAGCCGCTAACGCTTGAGGACGTGCTGGAAATAGTGCATGTCGAGAAGCCGGAAGGAGTGATTGTGCAGTACGGCGGACAAACGCCGCTGAAACTTGCACGGGACCTGGAAGCGAACCATGTTCCCATCATCGGCACCAGCCCGGACATGATTGACTGCGCTGAAGACCGCGAGCGTTTCCGGAAGATGCTGGACGAACTCAAGCTCAAGCAATCGCCCAACCGCACCGCGCGTGCGCCCCAGGAAGCGCTGCGCCTTGCCGAAGAAATCGGTTACCCGCTGGTGGTGCGGCCGAGCTACGTGCTGGGGGGGCGCGCCATGGAAATCGTTCACCAGCAGGAGGACCTCGAGCGCTACATGCGCGAAGCGGTGAAAGTTTCCAATGATTCGCCGGTGCTGCTGGACCGTTTTCTCAATGATGCCACCGAGGTGGATGTGGACGCGGCATGCGACGGCAAACAGGTGCTTATCGGCGGCATCATGGAGCATATCGAGCAAGCAGGCGTGCATTCCGGCGACTCCGCCTGTTCACTGCCGCCGTTCAGCCTCTCCAAAAAACTGCAGGATGAATTGCGCAGGCAGACCACGGTGCTGGCGCATGCGCTGAAAGTGGTGGGACTGATGAACGTGCAGTTCGCCATCCAGGGCGACACCGTTTACGTGCTTGAAGTGAACCCGCGCGCATCGCGCACCGTGCCCTATGTGTCCAAGGCCACCGGATTGCCGCTGGCCAAAATCGCGGCGCGCTGCATGGTCGGGCGCACCCTCAAGCAGCAAGGAGTGGAGCGGGAGGTGCTGCCGCCGTATTTCTGCGTCAAGGAAGCGGTGTTTCCGTTCATCAAGTTCCCCGGCGCTGACACCATCCTCGGCCCGGAAATGAAATCCACCGGTGAAGTGATGGGCGTGGGTGCGACTTTCCCCGAGGCGTTTGTGAAATCGCAAATCGCGGCGGGTGAAAAACTGCCGTCTTCGGGCAAGGTGTTCATCAGCGTGCGCAATGCCGATAAGCCGCGCACGGTGGAAATCGCGCAGACTCTGCAGGCGCTTGGCTTCAGCCTGGTGGCAACACGCGGCACGGCGGCGGTGCTTGCTGCCGCGGGCATAACGGTTGCGCCGGTCAACAAGGTCGCCGAGGGCCGGCCGCATATTGTGGACATGATCAAGAACGGCGAAATAGACCTCATCATCAACACGGTGGAGGACATGCGCGCGGTGCATGACTCATATTCGATTCGCCGCGCCGCGTTGCAGCGCAGAGTCACTTATTACACCACCCTTGCCGGAGCGCGTGCTGCGTGTGCCGGGATTGCGAACATGCGGGAATTGCGACCCTACGAGCTGCAGGGCTTGCACCGCGGTTTTTCGGCGCAACGATAACGTGCTCTTCAAGGCTATTTATTTTTTTCGCGATAGCGATATAAAATAGGTGGTAACTCATCCCGATTTGCGAGTTCAATAGCAGGAAGAGCATGATGAGCAAAATTCCATTGACTGTGAACGGAGCCATGCAGTTGCGCACCGATTTGCAGCAACTCAAGACCGTGCAGCGGCCGGCGGTGATTGCCGCAATCGCCGAGGCGCGCACGCATGGGGATCTTGCCGAGAACGCCGAGTATCATGCCGCCAAGGAACGGCAAAGCTTCATCGAAGGACGCATCGCCGAACTCGAGACGAAACTGTCCAACGCAGAGATAATCAATCCCGCGCTCCTGGACGCGGATGGATGTGCCGTGTTCGGCGCCACGGTGAAACTTGAAGACCTGGAGAGCGGAGAGACCTTCACTTATCAGATTGTCGGCAACGACGAAGCGGACATAAAGCAGGGAAAAATTTCCATCAGTTCGCCCATCGCCCGGGCCCTGATCGGCAAATATCCCGGCGATGTCGCCGACGTACAGGCGCCCAGCGGAGCTCGCGAGTACGAAATTTTGGACGTAAAGTATATATAAAAAGGATATATAATAAGTTGTATGGGAAATCTTGCCGACAGCCTGCACTGGATTGCGGTGACCTTGTGGATCGGCGCGTTGTGGGCAATTGGTTATATCGCCGCGCCGCTTCTCTTTGTCACGCTCGAAGACCGCGCTCTTGCCGGCATGCTTGCCGGGAAAATGTTTGACGTGGTGGCCTACATAGGAATGGGTTGCGGGATTTATCTTCTGTTGTTTCGCCTGATAAGGCTGGGCGTCATATCGTTCAGGCAGTCTTTTTTTTGGATCGTGCTGGCGATGCTGCTGTTAACGCTGCTTGGCCATTTTGGGGTGCAGCCGATTCTGGAAGCCGTGAAACATCAGGCGCTGCCCAAGGAAGTCGCGGAAAGCGTTTTGCAGGACCGTTTTACCGCCTGGCATGGCATTTCCAGCGCGCTTTACGTGTTACAAAGCGTGCTCGGCTTGGTTCTGGTTTTGCAGCAGCCGGCCGCCGCTCCGTAAGTTTATTCGGAACCTCTGATTAAGTCCCACGAGGGCGCGACGCTGGCTTTTCGGAATGAGATGCGCGAAGCAAGGCGCAGCCAAGGGTTAATCTCCTTGGCAAGCCAAGCGACAATGCAGATCGCCCGAAAAGCCGCGTCCCGATCGGGTTTCGGCGCAATGCGGCGCTTGCGTCGTTGCGCTCCTCGTGCTTAAGCTACGGCTAGGCACCTTCGTCGCGCGCCTTGCAATCATCCGCATTGCGCCAGAAACGCGCTCCGCGGAGGACTTAATCAGAGGTTCCCT
>DATMDB010000180.1:0-2349 GCA_035558075.1 Burkholderiales bacterium | reverse complement strand
GCCTGGATGCGCGCCGGCTGACTCTTGTTGCTGTGGATCGCCGTGGAATGAATGCCGTCGCGCAGCAGCTGATGCGCGAGCCGGTTTGCGCCGTGCTTGGTGCGGGTGAATACCAGCACCTGGCGCAGATGTTGCGATTTGATTATGTGCGAGAGCAATTCGCGTTTGTGGTTGTGGTCCACCGGGTGCACCACATGCGCCACCATGTCCGCCGCCGCATTGCCGCGCCCCACCTCAATCAGCACCGGCTTGTTCAGAAGACGATCCGCGAGTTTCTTGATATCGTCGGAAAACGTTGCGGAGAACAGCAGGTTCTGGCGTTTAGCCGGCAGCAGCGCAAGAATCCTTTTAATATCCGGCAAAAAACCCATGTCCAGCATGCGGTCCGCTTCGTCCAGCACCAGGATTTCCACTTTCGAGAGATTCACCGTCTTCTGTTGCACATGATCCAGCAGCCGCCCCGGGGTGGCCACCAGCATGTCTACACCGGACTGCAATTCCTTGATCTGCGGATTGATGTTGACACCGCCGAAGACTACCGTGGATTTCAGCGAGAGATATTTGCCGTAAGTGCGCACGCTTTCTTCGACCTGCATCGCGAGCTCTCGTGTCGGCGCCACAATCAGCGCCCGTATCGGATGCCGCGCCGGGGACATGCTGGTGTTGGAATGGAATTTCAGGCGCTGCAAGATGGGCCAAGTAAAACCTGCGGTCTTGCCAGTGCCGGTCTGCGCCCCGGCCATTACATCCAACCCCGAAAGTATCGGCGGAATCGCTTGCGCCTGTACCGGCGTGGGTTCGCTGTAACCCTGGTCGCTGATTGCGCGCAGAATTTCGGCCGAGAGGCCGAGTTTGCTGAAAGGCATAGTTCATTCTCCTAAATCGGCCTACCTGAGCAATGGCCCGGGACCGGTCTAGGCAGATGACTATTGATATTGACACCTCCCGTAAAGGGGTAACGTGTAGCGGCCCAGACCGGACTGGAGGGCCGCAGGGAACTTAATGGCGTGCATCATACAGCATTGGCGCCGGTGGCGGGGCGGTTTTGCGTACTATTTCGCGGCCAGCACTTTCAGGTCTTCAATCACCTCTTTGGAATTGCGGGACGTGTCGGCCTTGAGATAGACTCTGGCGATTTTTCCCTGGGGATTAATCAAGAAAGTATTGCGCAGGGCGAATTTGACTATGCCCAGATTGAATATCGAGCCGTAGCGTTCCGCGATTTCCCCTTTCTGATCCGCCAACAAGGGAAAAGGCAAATGGTATTTCTTGGCGAACTCGGCGTGGCTCGTGGTATCGTCCACGCTCACCCCGACCACTTCAGCTCCCATCGCAGTGAGCTTGTGCAAGTCATCGCGGAAAGTGCAGGCTTGCTGGGTACAGCCCGGCGTATCGTCCTTGGGATAAAAATACAGCACCAGCCATTTGCCGCTGAAATCGCGAAGGCTGCGCACGGTTCCGTTCTGGTCAGGCAGGCTGAAATCCGGGGCGGCCTCGCCGACTTTCGGGGTACCGGCAGCTCGCGCCATATTGCTCCACAACACCATCGCCGCCGCCAATGCAAGCAGCAAAATTACCAGTTTCATGGCGAAGACTCCTTTAAATGGAGATGCGGCCACACCCAGCCACGCAACAGCAGTACGCAAAACGCTGCCAAGCCACTGGCAAAGAAAAACGCCATTGCCGCGCTTTGATAGTGCCAGATTCCGCCGAAAATCAAGCCAGCGGGAATCGCGTTCAATCCTACTATCAAATGGTACCAGCCAAACGCCGTGCCGCGCTCACCTGCGCTGGAGAAATCGCTGACCAAAGCGCGCTCCGCGCCTTCGCTCAAGCCCATGAACAGGCCATAGATAATAGTCACTGCCCACAGGCCCAGGTTACCCGTGACTTTGCCGAGCAGCAAAAAACTCAGCGCAAAGGCGGTCCAACTCACCAACATCAGCATGCCCCGCCCCAGCTTGTCGGCGAGCCTGCCGCCCCAAGTCGAGGTCACGGTTTTGGCAAGATTCAACGCAGCCCACAGCAAAAGCAATTCGACCACGCTGATGTGCAATTGGAAACCGAACAGCAGGATGAAGGTTTCGGAAGCGCGAGCAAAAGTAAACAAGCCCAGCACCACAAGGTAGCGCCGCATGGGTAATGACAGGCCGCGCCAGGAAAGCGGCGCAAGTTCCGCGCGCTGCTGTGCTTCAGGAGCGGGTTTTTCCTTGACCCCCAACAGCAGGAACAATACTGCAATGAATCCCGGAACTGCGGAAAGCAAAATCACCTGCGGCAGAGAAAGCGCGGAATAGGCAAGCACCGCTGCAGCGGCAAGGCTCCCCGCCACTGCTCCGCCATTGTCCA
>DATMDB010000179.1:0-10552 GCA_035558075.1 Burkholderiales bacterium | reverse complement strand
CCCGCCACCTTCAACGATTGCGGCACGCACCAGCTCAATTATCTGCTATTGCTCATCAAATCCTGGCAGTCCCTTGACAGTAAATTCGCGCTGCTTGAACCGCGCTCACGCGTACGCCGCTACATGGGCGACCTGGCGATCGCAGGCAAAGGCGAAATTTTAGTGTGGCAATAACTAATTACCGCGGTCGCTTTGCGCCCTCCCCAACCGGGCCGCTGCATTTCGGTTCGCTGATTGCCGCGGTCGGCAGCTTCCTTGAAGCAAGAAGCCACAACGGCGAGTGGCTGGTGCGCATTGAAGATCTGGATCCGCCGCGCGATGAGCCCGGCGCCAGCGACGAGATTCTGCGCACGCTCGATGCCTGCGGCATGCACTGGGACGGCGAAATTGTTTATCAGAGTACGCGCCGTGATGCTTATCATGCCGCGCTGCATAGCCTGCGTGGGCGCGGTTTGGTTTATCCCTGCGCTTGCAGTCGCCGCGAAATCGCCGATTCGGCAATTGTGGGAATAGACGGTCCGGTTTATCCGGGCATTTGCCGCAATGGCCTGCCGCCGCGGCGCAGGGCCCGCGTGTGGCGAGTAAAAACGGACCGGCAGCTTGTTGAGTTCGTGGACACATTACAGGGCTGCGTTGCGCAGCGTCTCGAAATTAATGTGGGAGATTACGTTCTGTACCGCGCGGACCAAGTTTTCGCTTACCAGCTCGCGGTGGTGGTGGACGACGCCGAGCAGGGAATTACCGATATCGTGCGCGGCGCCGACTTGCTGAGCTCGACTCCACGGCAACTTTACCTGCAAAAGCTGCTGGGATATCCCACGCCGAAATATATGCACTTGCCGGTGGCGCTGAACAGCGCGGGCGAGAAGCTCAGCAAGCAGACGCTGGCTCCTGCGGTAAACAAGACGCAAGTGTTGACGTGGCTTTGCCAGGTGCTGCGCTTTATCGGGCAAAAACCGCCGCAGGAACTTGCGCGGACCACGCTGGATGAATTCTGGAAATGGGCGATTGGCCACTGGCAACCGGATCAAATTCCCAAGGCCAGAGCGCTGCCGGCAAATTCACTCAGTCCATGAATAAAACCTTCGCCCTGCCCGATCACGTTTACCGTTATCTGCTGTCGGCGTCGCTGCGCGAGCCCGGAATTTTGCATAAATTGCGTGACGAGACGGCAAAAGACCCGATGGCGCGCATGCAAATAGCGCCTGAGCAGGGACAATTCATGGCGTTGCTGGTACAGCTCATGGGCGCAAAAAAATGCATCGAGATCGGCGTGTTCACCGGTTACAGCTCGTTATGCGTGGCGCTGGCGCTGCCGCTTGACGGCAAAATCATCGCCTGTGATGTGAGCAAGGATTGGACGCAAATCGCGCGCCGCTATTGGCAGGAAGCGGGCATAGCGCAGAAAATAGATCTGCGCCTTGCGCCCGCGCTCAAAACGCTGGACGCGCTGCTTGCGGAAAACCAGGCCGGCACTTTCGATTTCGCTTTCATTGACGCCGACAAGGAAAATTATCTCGCATATTACGTGCGTTGCCTCAAGTTGCTGCGGCGCGGCGGCCTGATTGCGATTGATAATACTTTATGGTCGGGGCGTGTCGCCGAACCGGACAATCGCGAAACGGATACCGTGGCGCTGCGCGAGTTCAACAACAAACTGCATCATGACCAGCGGATTGCGTTGTCGCTGCTGCCGATTGCCGACGGGCTGACGCTGGCGCTGAAACTCTAAAGAGGCAATGGCTCGCCTTCCTTGAACAGCAATAGCTCGCCGGGCGCCATGGTGGTCCAGCTCTCGTTGTCGGTGAGCGGCAACGTGGCGATTACCGCCACCTTGTCATTCGGCCTGGCGAGCCGGCTGAAATCCACCGTGATGTCCTGGTCCTTCAAATGCGCGCGGCCGAACGGGGCATGGCGCAGCACGTAGGAAAGTTTGTCGGCGCAGTGGGCAAAAAGATACTCGCCGTTGGACAGCAGATAATTGAATACGCCGTATTCAGCCAGTTCGCTAGTAACCTCCTTGACCGCTGCATAAAGAGATTCAGTCCGTGGCTGTCTGTTCGGGGACGTCCGGCGCAAAGTCTCAAGCAGGAAACAGAAAGCTTGCTCGCTGTCGGTGGTGCCGACCGGATAGAAATTACCGTAGAGCCGGGGATGAAAATCCTTGAGCGTGCCGTTGTGCGCGAAAATCCAGTAGCGCCCCCACAATTCGCGCATGAACGGGTGCGTGTTTTGCAGGCACACTGCGCCCTGCGTGGCCTTGCGGATGTGCGCGATCACGTTGAGCGAGTGAATCGGGTAATTACGTACCAAATCTGCCACAGGCGATTTCGTTGCGGGCTTGGAATCGAGAAACAGCCTGCAACCCAGGCCCTCAAAGAAAGCGATCCCCCAGCCGTCACCGTGGTGGTCGGTCCCCCCGCCGCGGGTGTGAAATCCCTCGAAAGAAAAGCAAATATCTGTGGGCACGTTACAGTTCATACCCAGCAACTGGCACATCTTGAACCTCGGAAGAACAGCGGCAGCCGCAGCCGCGTTGTTCTAGTTATAATACAAAGCCGGAAAAAAATAAATTCAGCACAATCGCGTATTGGCGAAATCAATCAGCATTGCCGGGTTGATGTAGGCTTTAAAAACCAGGTAAATGATTCCTCCCGCCACTGCCAGCGATACCAGCCATATCAGAGTTTTTTGCAATTCGGTCAAATTCACGCCGGCGTTTCCCTGGCATTCAAGCGCGCCACCTGGCGCTCGTCTATCGGCCAGCACAACACGGCGGCAACCAAGCTCAAGCCGATACAGGTGAGCCACACCGCGTAGTATGAGCCCGAGAGGTCGAACACGTAACCCCCCAGCCACGCTCCGATGAAGCTGCCGATCTGGTGGCCGAGGAACACGATGCCGAACAAAGTGGAGAGGTATTTGACTCCGAAAATCTGCGCCACCAGACTATTGGTGAGCGGAACGGTGCCAAGCCACAACGAACCCATCGCCGCGGCAAATATATAAACGGTCGCCGGCGTGATCGGCAGCACCATGAACAATCCTATTGCCGCCGCGCGCAAGAGGTAAATATACGCAAGCAGGTTTTTCTTGCTATAGAGCCCGCCAAAATAACCCGCGAGATAGGAACCGATGATGTTGAAAAAACCGATCAAGGCAAGCGCAATCATGCCGGTCACCGGCGTCATGCCCTGGTCCAGCAGATACACCGGCAGGTGCAGCAGGATAAAAACGGTTTGAAAACCGCATACCAGAAATCCGCTGGTGAGATACCAGAAGCCCTGGTGGCCGCCCGCTTCATGCAGCGCTTCGCTCACCGACTGGTTGTCATGAGCCGATTTCGCGACGGCTTTTTTACCTGCGAGCACCAGCGCCGGCAGCAAGATGAACGAAACTGAAGCCGCAAGAACGGAAAGCGCTGCCGCCCAGCCGAAATGCGTAATCAGCGTCTGTCCGAAAGGCAGCATGGCAAACTGTCCAAACGACCCGCCCGCACTGGCAATACCCAATCCCATGCTGCGCTTTTCCGGACTCAAGCTGCGTCCGATTACGCCCAGCACCACGCTGAAACTGGTGCCGCTCATGCCCAGGCCAATTAAAAGTCCGGCGCTGAGATCAAGCTGCACGCCGGTGGTGGAGAGCGGCATCAACACCAGCCCCAGCGCGTACAGGATTGCACCGACCGCCAGCACCCGTCCCGCGCCGTACTTGTCTGCTATCATCCCGGAAAAAGGCTGGGCGAGCCCCCACACCAGATTCTGCACGGCAATGGCGAAAGCGAAAATTTCCCGCCCCCAGCCGCGGCCTGAGCTTAGCGGCTGCAAAAAAAGGCCGAAGCTCTGCCGTGTGCCGAGCGAGAGCATCAGAATCAGGCAGGCGCACGCCAGCACCACCGCTGGATTACGCCAGGACGAGTTGGTCATCAAGCAATTCCTGTCAATGGGAAAAGCATGGTAAAGGCTTAGCCGCCTGGCAGCAAGGCCGGTTAGAAAAACAACAGGGGCGTGTCAACGCCCCCGTATGCTAAACGTTATTGGGCTTGGCATCATCTTATCCCCTAGGCCAAGGGGGGAACTTGAAAAGGAGAGGCTGAATATGTTTAACAAAAGCATGATAGCGGTTGCGCTGGCCGCCGCGCTGGCCGCGCCCGCCGCTTTCGCAGCGGACAACGATGTGAAGCAGGATACGCGCGACATCCGCAGCGACAAGCGCGACATCGCCCCGGACCGGAAGGATATCCGCAACGACAAGCGTGATTTGCGTCAGGATACACGCGAGCGCAACCGTGACCGAAGTGAACTCGCCAAAGCCAGGCGCGATGGCAACGCCACCAAAGTCGCGGAAGAAAAGGCCGATCTCAAGAAGGATTACGCCGACACCCGCAAGGATCGCAAAGATGTGCGCCAGGACCGCAAAGACCTGCGCGCCGACAAGGGCGACCGGCGCAAGGACCGGCGCGAATTGCATAAAGACAAAAAGGAACAAAACCAGGGGAAGGATTAACGCCTGAGCCTGGCGCTAAAAAACCCGGCCTCGCGCCGGGTTTTTTGTTTTATCAGCGGGATTAAAATGGACTAAAGGCTTGCCGGGGGCGTTCAGCCACTGCCTTGCTCTTCCTCCCATTTGAAACCGAGCGCTGTCACGCCCTGCTTCAAAAGCTGCATCGCTTGCGGCACCTGCTGTTTGTCGCCGCGCACGCCCACCTCGATCCAGCGCTCCCCCGGCCCAAGATGCGGCAGGCTGAACAGCTTGAGCGCGGGAAAGCGCGCCACGCAGTCGTTCATCAGATCGATGAGCAGGCTTTCCCTCGCACCATACACAATAATCCCCTGCTCGACGGTTTGGCTGCGGTGCTGCAAATGCGGGTAATGTGTATCCAGCACCCATTCCATCATCGGCCACGCCATTTCCGGAAAACCGGGCAGAAAATGATGATGCTTGAGGCTGAACCCGGCCACGCGGTTGTAGGGATTGGGAATGATGCGGCTGCCTTGGGGGAGATCGGCCATCAGCACGCGTTTGGGGTATGCAGCTTCGCCAAACTGCACCACGATTTCTGCCAGCGCATCGGGATGTCGGTAGAGCTCCACGCCGGCGGCTTGCGCGGCGCAGAGACGAGTATGGTCGTCGGGTGTGGCGCCGATGCCGCCAAAGGAAAATACGAGGTCTTCTGTAGCGAGGGTGCGGCGCAAGGTCGTGGTAATCAATTGAGGGTCATCACCGAGATACTCGCACCAACTTAATTCCAGCCCGCGCTCACTCAATATCCTGACAACTTGCGCAAAATGCTTGTCCTGGCGCTTGCCACTGATGATTTCATCACCAATGATGATGGCGCCAAAGTGCGTCATTTCATTATGTAGCTTTCGAGTTGCTTGATGATGTACTCGCGTTCGGAAATCGCTTCCTTCACCAGGTCGCCGATGGACACCACGCCGACGAGCCGGTCACCCTCATATACCGGCAAATGCCGGACGCGCTTGTCGGTCATCAGCGCCATGCATTCGTCCACGGTTTGCGCGGTGTTCACGTAAATAATCTTGCTGGTCATGATATCGCTGACGTGGATTTCCTTCGAGGATTTGCCGTGCAGAATCACCTTGCGCGCGTAGTCCCGCTCGGAGATGATACCCACCACTTTGTCCGCCTCCATTACCAGGAGCGCGCCGACTTCTTTTTCCGCCATCAGCTTGAGCGCGTCATAAACGGTGGCGTCAGGCGAAATGGAGAGGATACCAATACCACGGGTTTTGCTCTGCAAAATTTGCTTTACGGTTTTCATGCTGGGCTCCCGGTTTGACTAGACGCGCAGGCAATCAATCCTATTATAGCCACTTCATTCGACAGTGGAGGACTGTATTATCAACAAATTTCCGGTTCGTCGTGAGCAGGTTCACCCTTCAAGCGGTGTTTGGGGTGCAGTCGTGCTGAAGACTCGTTTTTAATTTATTAATGTTATATGCTTGGGTGGTTATTTTAACCCGTGGCGCGCTCTCACGCCGCTGTCTTTCCTGAAACTTGCGCTATGTTTACTGGAAAGGACTGACCTATCCGCGATTGAACGACGCTTTGATTTTGCAGTAGGATGACACCATGCTTTATAAATTGCCGTATTTAAAGGCAGCTTTTAGCATGAACCGATTTGCCTCGTTCCTGCTTTTCTTGCTGCTCCTGGTTACACGCGGTAGCTCCTATGCCGAGGAACCTGACCCTCCGAGGCAACTGGAGAGCGATTCGAAGTTTCAACCGTATGTTCGTTGTGATGGGTTCGCTGAAGGAGTACGTGGAGTGACTCTAGACCGGCGTCCGCAGACTGCCGAACCATGGCGGGAAGTGGGTTTCGGTGGCAAGAGCCAGCGTATCTCGGCAATAGATGGCTACCGTGTGATGTACTCGTATGCCAGGACCTATCCCTTCGCGAAACTGAAAGCTGAACAATCTGACCCTTCAAAATACCTAGAGGATAAAGAGATCGTCACATCGTATTTTGCGGACATGGCGAAGGCGGATGGCAAATCAGATCTAGTTAACTTCTCCGGTCAGGGTTTCTCAGGCCAAACGCTCACGAAAAAAGAACTAACCGGAACGACACTCGGGATAACCCAGGTTTTGTGGGACGAAGACTCGATAATTGTAACCATCTATTTTTTGAATCAAGCGCCAGAGAATCGCAGGTTCAAGACTTACGAAGAATTTATCTCGTTGCGAGATAGTTTTATTAGTGGCTATATCGAATGTGTGACCAAGAAGAGATCAACTCCGATCCTTTCCCAATGATGCTAACTACTCATTCCATCGGACCCGTTGCCATCGGCGCTTCGCACCGCTTGCAACGAGCCGGTGCATTCCGACGTTAGGCATCTTTAAGGAGAGCGTCGCTGATGAAGGAATTGGAGAGAAACAGGGAGACGGTGACCGCACCACAGGCAATGGATCCCGGTTCCATGCTGCTGGACGCGCTCGACCGGCTTGCCAACGCGATCGAAGCCGTCGTCGACCGGATCGGCCGTGTGATGGCGTGGCTCGTGCTCGTCGAAGTCTTCCTGCTCTTCGTCCAGAACCCGCTGCGCGAGTACGTCGGCCGCGGCCAGTTCTTCGCGAACGACATGGGCCAGCTCTCGCATGCCGCGGTCTTCATGATCGGAGTCGCGTACGCATGGCGCTGGGATCGCCAGGTGCGCGTGGACCTCTTCTACCGCAGCATGGGCCCGCGAACGAAGGCGGTCGTGAACCTGCTGGGCACCGTCTTCCTCCTGCTGCCGTGGCTCGCCCTCGTCACGTGGGACGCCGTGCCCACCGTGATCGAGTCGGTGCAGATCGTCGAGCGATTCCCCGAGACGGGGTCGCCCGGATTCTTCGTACTCAAGTCGCTGCTCCTCGCGTTCGCCGCCACGATGAGCCTGCAGGCCGCTGCGGTCATCGCGCGGTCCATCGTCGTGATCCGGGATCCATCGCGCTCCCGAGCATGATCCTGGAGCTCCTCCACCAGCACTTCGGGCTGTTGATGCTGGCAACGCTCGTCGTGCTGCTCACGACGGGCTTTCCGGTCGCATTCACGCTGATGGGCACGGCCGTCGGTTTCGCGCTCCTCGGCAGCGCGCTCGGTTTCTTCGACGCGCACTGGCTCACGGCGCTCGCGTTTCGCCTGCTCGGCCTCATGAACGACGACCTGCTACAGGCGGTGCCGGTCTTCATCTACCTCGGCGTGATCCTGCAGCGCACCACGCTTTCCACCGAGCTGCTGGAGACCATGGCGGGGCTCTTCGGGGGACGCGCGGGAGGCCTGGGCATCTCGAGCATCGTACTCGGCGTGCTGCTCGCGCCGACCACCGGCGTGGTCGGCGCCACGGTGCTCACGATCGGACTGCTCACGCTCCCGAGCATGCTCGCCGCCGGCTACGACCGCCGTTTCGCGAGCGGCATCGTGTGCTGCGCCGGCACGCTCGGCACCATCATTCCGCCGTCGATAATCCTCATCATTCTTTCCGGCCAGATGCGGCTTGCGGCGCGTGATGTGGTGGCGCCCGGCGGCAGCTCGATCAGCGTGAACTTCCTGCAGATCTCCCTCGGTGCGCTGCTGCCCGTGGCCATCCTGCTCTGCGCATACCTCGCCTACGCGCTTGGCGTTGCGCTCCTCGCGCCGCAAGCCTCGCCCGCGATCCCATCGCAACAGCGGCCGCGACTTACGTTCCGGCGCGTGGTCGTGAGCCTCGTCCTGCCGCTGGGATTGATCGGGCTGATGCTCGCCTCCATCCTGAGCGGCAAGCTCTACACCGTGGAAGCCGCTGCCATCGGCGCCATCGTGATCACGATCTACACGATGTTCCGCCGCGAGCTCACCTGGAAGCGGCTGGGCGAGACCGTGCGGGAGGTGATGCGCTTGAGCGCGGTGGTTTTCACCCTGATGATGGGAGCCACGACCTTCACGCTCGTCTTCCGCATCATGGGCGGCGATGCCACGGTCACTAAGCTCCTCGCGCAGATCCCAGGCGGGCTTTACGGAGCGACGCTGCTGGTCCTCGCGCTGAGCCTCGGCCTCTGCCTGCTCCTCGATGCGCTCGAGATCCTGCTGGTCGTGGTGCCGCTCACCATGCCCACGCTGCTCGGCCTCGGCGGCGACCCAGTCTGGCTCGCGGTGATGTTCGCCATCACGATCCAGAGCGGCTTCATGGTGCCGCCCTCAGGTTTCGCTATCTGCTTCCTGCGCAGCGTGGCGCCCGCTGAAGTGACGACCCAGGATATCTACCTCGGAGTTGCGCCGCTCCTCGCCATCCAGGTCATGGTCCTTACGCTGCTTTGGACCTTTCCGTCCATCGCGACGTGGCTTCCGAAGGCGGTCTATGGTGGTCATGCCTAACAAAACGTTCGAGCGGACCGTGATGCACCATGGGTGGGGCGGCCGGCGTGTCTCGGCCGCTCAACTTAATCGTTAGGCCACAGCAAAATAGACACCCTTTGCACGATGACGATATTGATCGAGGAATGGCTGCTTGCTGCAGTACCATGCGGTGTCTTCCTCGCATTGTATGCAGTTTCCGGGAAGTTGCCCGTGTTGGCCGAGGACGACAACGTTGTCCGCAAAAAATTCCCTGAAACTTTTCTGAATTTCGTCAATCTCAATTATCGCATGCACTACCCGGGTTGTGCTTATGCATCTTTTTCAACTGTTACGAGGAGTATAAAGATGACTAAGCAAATCGTTTTGATTGTCGCACTGGCATTGGTTTCCAGCGTGGCGCTGGCGGCCAAACACCACAAGCCAACTGGTTACACGGAACAAGGCCGTAATTGGAGCCAGATTGACACCAACCATGACAACCTGATTTCCCCCGAAGAAATGGAGAAATGGCTGGCAGCCAATCCTGGTCCCCTCAAGAAGTAAACTGTAATTAAACTTCTTGCTGTGCACAGGCCGTCTTCCTTCGGCCTGTGCATGGCTTTTGCCTCTCGCTTTCGCTCAACGCGACATCCGTTCGATTACCTTAACCACCGCGGCGGAATCGAGCTCACCCTCGCCGGTGCCCATCAACGCGTTCATGTGCTGCGTCACCATAGCCGCGCCGGGAAGCGCCAAGCCCAGCTTGTGCGCGGTTTCCATGACGATACGCATGTCTTTCTGATGCAGCCTCACTTTAAAGCCGGGTTTGAATTCGTTGTCGAGCATTCTTTTGCCGTGAACCTCGAGGATTTTGCTGTTGGCAAAACCGCCTAATAGCGCCTCGCGAACCTTTGCGGCGTCCACGCCATTCTTGCGCGCAAAGGTGAGCGCCTCGCCCACCGCCTCGATGGTTAAAGCCACCACGATTTGATTGCAGGCCTTGGTCACCTGGCCCGCGCCGTTGCCGCCGGTATGCACGATGTTCTTGCCCAGGCATTCGAACAGCGGCTTGACGCGAGCAAACACTTCCGCCTTGCCGCCGACCATGATGGAAAGCGTGCCGTTAATCGCGCCGATTTCGCCGCCCGAAACCGGGGCATCGAGCATCTCTACTCCCTTCTGTGCAAGCTTTTCCGCCATAGCCCGGGTTGCCACCGGCGAAATCGTACTCATATCCACCACCACTGAACCAGGTTTCCCGCCGTGAATCAAACCATTTGTCCCCAGCACTACCTCTTGCACGTCCGGGGTGTCGGATACCATCACAACGGTTACTTCGGACTTTTCCGCTACCTCTTTTGGTGAGCCACAGGCCGCCGCTCCCGCGTCTTGCAACGGTTTCATGGATTCCGCGCGCCGCGCGTAAACGCAAAGCGAGTGACCGCCCTTGATGAGATTGAGCGCCATGGGTTTGCCCATGATGCCAAGGCCTACGAATCCGACTTTCATCTTGCTTCTCCTTTCACTCCCAGTAATGACTTGAATGGTAATCGTCCCTCACACCGGTGCGCAACGGCAAGCAGCTTGTCGTCTTTCTTATTAGCACCCACAATCTGCAAGCACATGCATAGGCCGCGAGGCCCGATGCCGGACGGCACGGTAATAGCAGGCACGCCGCACAAAGTCCATATGGTGCAAAAAGCCGGGTCGCCGGCGCTGTCCAGAGTGGCG
>DATMDB010000178.1:0-4362 GCA_035558075.1 Burkholderiales bacterium | reverse complement strand
GCTTCAAACGCCGCACCACAAACGCTCGTCCTTCAATCTGCGCCCGCTCGCTGTCTTTCTTCACCACCGATTCAGGAGCAATTCCTGTGAGATGATTGGGAATGACATGACCGAGCTTCTGAAACCAGAAATTGGAAAGGGCGGTGAGCACTTTGCCTTTGCCTGGCACCGGGGTCGGCAAAATTACATCAAATGCGGACAGGCGGTCGGTCTGGACGATCAAGAGCTTGTCCTCACTCAACGCATAAATGTCGCGCACTTTGCCGCGGTGCTGTAATGGGATGCCGGTAAGGTTGGATTGGAACAACAAAGTATCCGAGCGGGTCATTTTCTTGAGCGGCATTAAGGGCTTCAAGAAAGCTTGGATACACTCGCCGTTTTTACCGCTTCCGCTTGTGCTTTGCGGAAATTCTGCAATTGTTTTGCCAGCTTTGAGTCATGCAACGCGAACAGGGCGATGGCGAAAAGCCCGGCGTTGGCTGCTCCAGACTCGCCGATGGCAAAAGTTGCGACCGGCACGCCCTTGGGCATCTGCACGATGGAAAGCAGCGAATCCAGACCTTGCAGGTGTTTCGACGGCATGGGCACGCCCAAAACCGGCAAACTGGTTTTGGCGGCAATGACTCCCGCAAGATGCGCTGCGCCTCCGGCTCCGGCAATGAAGCACTTGATGCTCCCCGCAGCAGCGCTTTTGACATATTCATCCAGCATGTCGGGGGAGCGGTGAGCGGAAATTACCCGCACTTCGTAGGGAACGCCAAAATCCTCGAGCTGTTTTGCCGCGTGCTGCATCACTTCCCAGTCGCTTTTGCTTCCCATCAGCACACTTACCAGCGTTTTTTTGGTCATTATTTCTCCGTGTCGTGGCTGCTCTGCAAGCTGTGAATTTTACACTATCGCGGCGGGCTAGGAATCTCTGATTAAGTCCCACACGGTTGCGACGATGGCTTTCCGGGATGGGATGCGCGAAGCGAGGAGCAGCCAATGGCCACCACCCTTGGCAAGCCGAGCGACAAAGCAGACCGCCCAGAAAGGCGCCCCGGACTCGGTCTCGCGCAGCGTGGTGCGGGAAGGGGCGCAAGCTGCTGCAAGAAACATTGTAAAATGGGGCGCTCATGCTGCCGCTCCCGCACTTAAGGAACCTCTGCTTAAGTCCATCGCGTGCGCGACGGTGTGCAATCCGAGTACAGGGCGAGGCGTGAGGAGCGCCGTTTGGTAAAGGCCAAACCAGCGACGAACAACGAAGCTCTGTGCACGGATTGCCTCGTCCCATTCGGGTTGCGGCGACTAGACGGCCATCTGCGGCGTTGCTCGGGCTTGCGTTATGGCTTGATAGCGCTGCGCCCTCGCGCCTAGCATCTGGCCGTCTCTCGCCCGCAACGCGCATTGCGCGGGACTTAATCAGAGGTTCCTTCAGCTTCGCTGACCGTGTCGCGGCAGCCGTCCCGTCCGGGTTGCGGCAAAATGCGGCGTCTGCGTCATTGCGCTCCTCGGCTTCGTAGTCCTGGCTACGACCTTCCTCGCGCGCCTCGCATCCTTCCACATTTTGCCAGCAACGCAATCCGCGGAGGACTTAATCAGAGGTTCCTTAGCTCACAGCCAAACTATGCCGGATTTACCGCTGGCGTGTTGCTTGAGGATATTCATGAAATGATTGGGGTTCTTGGCATGGGTAAGTTCCCCCGGCCGCGGCAGGTGGAAGTCATACAAACGTGAGACCCAGAAGCGAAGCGCGCCGGCGCGCAGCATCACCGGCCAGGCCTCCCGCTCATTTTCGGTGAAGGGACGGCTGGCATGGTAGGCGGAAAGCAGCGCCCGGGTCCGCCCGGCGTCCAGTTCAAAGCCTGCGGTCATGCACCAATCGTTGGCTGCGATAGCCACATCGTAGAGCAGAACATCAATGCAGGCGAAATAAAAATCTATGACGCCGCTGATGGCATCGTTGTGAAACAGCACATTGTCGCGGAAAATGTCGGCGTGAATCACACCGCGCGGCAAATCCTGGTAACGATAGAGAGACTGAAAGCGCAGTTCTTCCTTAAGAAGTTCCGCTTCAATTTGCGATAGAAAAGGCATGAGCTGCGGGGCGGTGGCGGTCCACCAACGGGTGCCGCGCGGGTTTTCCATACTCACCGGATAGGTTTGGCCCGCAAGATGCATGTCGGCAAGCAACTCACCCACTTCAGCACAGTTCTCGCAAGCGGGGGTCTCTAAATCCTTTCCTTGCAGACAAGTGACAATGCACGCCGGCTTGCCGTTGAGATCACTTAAGAAGCTGTTTTGCAGATTGGCAATCGGGTCGGGACAGGGAATGCCGTGGCTTGCCAGGTGCGACATCAGGTTGAGGTAAAACGGCAACTCTTCCGCGCGCAATTTCTCGAACAGCGTGAGCACGTAACTGCCGTGGGTGGTATCCATGAAGTAATTGGTGTTCTCGATGCCGGCAGCGATACCGCGCAAGCCGGTGAGCGTGCCGAGCGAATAGTTTTTCAGCCACGCCGAAAGCTGTTCCGGGGTGACGGTAGTGAATACGGACATGTATTTTTATCAGGTGTCCGCGTAATTATGCCGCGGCGGAAAGCGCATGAGGGTTTCACTGCAAGCAAATCAAAATTCAAGTATCAGCCACAATGGCACCCTGACCGGGTTGTCCAAATCATCGCGGCGGGTGAATTTGCCGTGGCCGGCTTCATCAATCAGGTAATAAGGAATGCCGTGGGACGGCGTGACCTTGATCATGTAGAGCCTGCCGCGCACGCGGTATTCTTCCACGATTTCCGTGCCGCGCTTTATGATGGTTACTTCCGGTTCCATTGACTGGTCAATCTGCGGCTGCGGAGGCGGCGGCGCTTCAGGCAGAGGCTGCAGACCCTTGGGCTGGTCGCTCTGTGCATATGCGGACAGCGCAAGACAAAACACGGCTGCGGCAATGAGGCGCATCGTTGTGGATTAATTACCCATCAAAGCGAGAGCACTAGTTTATCATTAGACAGGCGATTATAGGTTAAGCTGGATTTCCCGCTCTTGCGCCGAAGGCTCGAAGCCGCGCTTCTCGTAATGATTGAATATTGCGTCCACCACTGCTTTGGGTTCGTTGACGACCTGGATGAGATGCAGATCCTCGGCATCCATCATGTTTTCCGCAACCAGCACCTGCTTGAACCAGTCCAGAATGCCGCGCCAGAATGGCTCATGCACCAGGATGATGGGAATTTTGCGCGTTTTGCCAGTCTGTACCAAGGTGAGCGCTTCCATCAATTCATCCAGTGTGCCGAAGCCGCCGGGCAGCACCACGTAAGCGCTGGCGAACTTCACGAACATCACCTTGCGCGCAAAAAAATGCCGGAACGTCTGGCTGATATCCTGGTAGGCGTTGCTGTGCTGCTCGTGCGGCAGCTGGATATTCAGGCCAATGCTCGGGCTTTTGCCGAAATACGCGCCTTTGTTTGCGGCTTCCATGATGCCAGGCCCGCCGCCGGAAATCACGCTGAAACCCGCGTCCGACAGCTGCCGCGCGATGGCTTCAGCGAGCTTGTAATAAGGATGATCAGGTGCGGAGCGCGAGCTTCCGAAAATGCTCACGGCGGGGCGTATCGCGCTCAAGCGTTCCGTGGCCTCCACAAATTCTGCCATAATCGCAAATACGCGCCAGGATTCGCGCGCTGACCACGATTTTTCAAGAAATTCCGGGGTAATTGATTGTTGCAGCTTCTCTGGAAGGTTCATTTTGAAATCCGTTTAATGAATTCAAAGTTTAATTTGTGCGGCAGGCCGCAATGAAAAACGCCTCCAAAAATTCGCACAGCGAACACGAGGCACCGTCAAGCGGAAGCAAAACGCTGCTTTTGGTTGACGGTTCCTCCTTCCTGTACCGAGCATTTCACGCAATGGAGCGTCAGGATTTGCGCAACAGCCGGGGAGAACCCACAGGCGCGATTTACGTCGTGCTCAACATGCTGCGCCGCTTGCGCAGCGACTACAAGGCCGATTATATCGCCTGCGTGTTCGATGCGAAAGGCAAAACTTTTCGCGAGGAGCGGTATCCTCAGTACAAAGCCAACCGGCCTGCGATGCCGGAAGACCTGGCGGTCCAGATTGAACCGCTCCACGAATGCATCCGTGCCCTCGGCTGGCCGCTGCTCATGATAGATGGCGTGGAAGCTGACGATGTCATCGGCACGCTTACCACGCTTGCCGCACGCGTGGGGATAAAGAGCATCGTTTCCACCGGGGACAAGGACCTCGCGCAGTTGGTGAACCCGCAGGTTACGCTCATCAACACCATGAGCAACGAAAAACTCGACGAGCAGGGAGTACTCGCCAAGTTCGGCGTGGAGCCTTCACGCATCCTGGATTATCTGA
>DATMDB010000177.1:0-3130 GCA_035558075.1 Burkholderiales bacterium | reverse complement strand
CACCATTTCCGGCAAAGTTGTCCGCATTCGCCTCGAAGAATTGAATAGGAATTGAGTTTGAATCGCAGAGACGCCGAGGCGCAGAGAAAAACCAAGATTTCGGGTTGGTTTCTCCGCGTCTCTGCGCCTCCGCGGTAAATTAAATATGGCCAATCGTTATAGTGGTTTAATTGAAAGATACCGCGAGCGCCTTCCGGTTTCAGGAAATACGCCGGTGGTTTCACTGGGTGAGGGCGACACCAGGCTCATCGAACTCAAAAACGTGCCGCGCCTGATTAACAAGAAAGTGCGGCTCTACGCCAAGTTCGAGGGCTTGAATCCCACTGGTTCGTTCAAGGACCGCGGTATGACCCTGGCGGTGAGCAAGGCGGTCGAAGCCGGAGCCAAAGCGATTATCTGCGCTTCCACCGGCAACACTTCGGCTGCCGCTGCGGCTTATGCGGCGCGCGCGGGAATCGCCTGCTTCGTGGTGGTTCCCGAGGGCAAGGTTGCTTTGGGCAAGCTCTCGCAGGCGATGATGCATGGCTCGAAAGTGATCCAGATCAGGGGCAATTTCGACGACGCCATGAAGCTGGTGCAGGAGATCGCACAAAAACTTCCGGTGACGCTGGTGAATTCCACCAATCCGTACCGCCTGCAGGGGCAGAAGACCGCCGCGTTTGAAATCATCGAGGAACTGGGCGATGCCCCGGATTACCACGCATTGCCGGTGGGCAACGCGGGCAACATCACCGCGCACTGGATCGGTTATTGCGAAGCGGTGTGCGAAAACACCCAAGCGTGCGCTTTCTGCAATGGCCAATGCGCTTATCACAAAAGCAAGCTCGCCACCGGGCGTCCCATCATGCTGGGCTACCAGGCATCCGGCGCAGCGCCTTTCCTGCGCGGGGGGGCTGTGGAAAATCCGGAAACCGTGGCGACCGCCATCCGCATTGGCAACCCGGTGTCGTGGAAGCAGGCGTGGAAAGTGAAGGAAGAATCGGGCGGCTGGTTTGCCGAATGCACCGATGAGGAAATTCTCCGGGTGCAAAAGCTGCTCGCGCAAGTGGAAGGTTTATTCTGCGAGCCTTCTTCCGCTGCATCGGTGACCGGCGTACTTAAAGACCTGGAGCAGGGCACGATCGGCGAAGGCACGGTGATCGTGTGCACCCTCACCGGTCACGGCCTCAAAGACCCGGACACCGCGATTTCCCAGAGCGGAAAACCTGTTAGCGTGGAGGCTACGCGCGCGGCAATCGAGAAAGTGATTGCCGCGAATATGCCGAAATAAAAGCAATTCGCCGGTGGCAGACCGGCGGCCAGCCAGCATATCATTGCTAATACTGACGTCTATGTACCTAGCCCCTTGTGCGCCGCCAAGTGACGAAGCCAAACCGGGGGGCGGCTGCGACACGGTCAGCGAAGCTTGGGGTGCGGGAGCAGCCGCATAAGCTCCGGTCGATTATCGCAAACGCAGCCTTGCTGCCCCTTCCCGCTCCACGCTGCGCGAGTCCGAGTCCGGGGCGCTATGCGAGCACTGTTTGAGCACGTGGCCGCGAAGCGGATCGTGCGAGTTGCGCAGCGCCCGGTTTGGCTGAGAAACGCCGGGCATCCAAAGGACGGCGCACCGGGGCGTCGTTTTGTTTGGTGACTTTATTTTGGACGAGCAAAATAAAGTCACCAGCCGCCGGTCTGCCACCGGCGAATTTTACTTGTTTACTTGAAAGCGCATGGATAAATCAATGGCTTTGACATCCTTGGTCAAACTGCCAATCGAAATTCTATCCACTCCGGTTTCGGCAATCGCGCGCACGTTGTCCAGACTAACCCCGCCCGAAGCTTCGAGCTGGGCGCGCCTGCCGGTAATGCGCATGGCTTCACGCAGCTGCTCGGGATTGAAATTGTCGAGCAGAATAAGTTTCGCGCCCGCGTTTAACGCTTCTTTTAGTTCTTGCAAATTCTCCACTTCGATTTGAATTGACGCTCCCGGCTTCGCCAGCTTTTTTGCTTGTTGCAGCGCTTGCCTGATGCCGCCTGCGGCCAGGATATGGTTATCCTTGATGAGGATGCCGTCAAACAGGCCGATGCGCTGGTTTTTCCCGCCGCCCACTCTCACCGCATATTTTTGAGCGATGCGCAAACCAGGCAAGGTCTTGCGCGTGTCCATGATGACAGCCTGAGAGACTTTGACCGCTTCGGCATAGCGCCGGGTGAGCGTTGCAGTCGCGGAAAGCATTTGCAGGAAATTAAGGGCGGGACGCTCGGCAGTGAGCAGCGCGCGCGCTTTTCCGTTGATTTCACAAAGCGCCTGTCCCGCTTGGATATCGTCGCCATCGTGGGCCATCCAGCGGATTTTCACTTTGGGATCGAGTTTCCGGAAACACGCCTCAAACCACGCTGTGCCGCACAGCACCGCTGCCTCGCGGGTGATGACCGTGGCTTTGGCGCGCGCAGTGACAGGAATCAGCCGCGCAGTCAAATCGCCGCCGCCCAAGTCCTCCTTGAGCGCCGCCTTCACGTTTTCCCGGATTGCGGATGATAAATTCATGAATATCCTCTTATTGAAATTGATTTTAACCGATTGCGCGGCGGAGGCGGAAATGAGCGGCATGGCAGGATGCTTACTAAACTTGCCACTAATACCGCTTATAAATCATGCCAGGTTTCTCAGCTCGCGCAGTGCGACCGAGAGCATCGAGAGATCGAGGCTTCCGGCGGACTGCAGGTCGGCGAGCACCTGCTGGCTGCGCTCCAACGCGCTTTTGTTTTGCGTTTCCCATTCTTTGATGAGCGCGTCCGGCAGTTTCAGCTTGGGGCTGATTTTCAAAACCAGGCTGGTAAGCCCTCTCTGCAGGCCGGAGACTTCATCTTTGAGCGCCGCTTTGGCCAGAGTCTGCCAGTGGCTGTCGGAAGGCAGGGCGCCGATTTGCTTGCGCAGCCAGGAAAGATTGAGCCTGCTCCCTACGGCAAAGTACGCGCCCGCCACCTCTTCGACTCCGCGCTGCGTTTCGGAGGCGATTTCAAAGATGTCGAGCGCCGAGTAAAGCGTATCGAAACTGGCTAGGCGCAGCGCGAGGTCGTGCGGTACTCCCTGCTGCGTCAGCCGCTCCGCCGCCTGCTTCAGGGCGGCATGGTCGACAGGCGCGAGGAA
>DATMDB010000176.1:0-3910 GCA_035558075.1 Burkholderiales bacterium | reverse complement strand
ATTCCCGGCAAGGCGTGCATGGGATTGGAAGTTCCCAATCCAGATCGGCGGGTGGTGCGGCTTTCGGAAATCCTGAGCTCTCAGGCGTACGCCGATATGACTTCACCGCTTACGCTCGCATTGGGTAAGGATATCGGCGGGCATCCGGTGGTAGCCGATCTCGCCAGGATGCCGCATATCCTGGTCGCTGGAACTACCGGTTCGGGCAAATCGGTGGCAATCAATGCCATGATTCTGAGCCTGCTGTACAAGGCTTCCCCGGCGCAGGTGCGGCTGATACTGATTGACCCCAAGATGCTGGAACTTTCGGTATATGAAGGCATCCCACATTTGCTCGCGCCGGTGGTGACCGATATGAAGCAGGCGGCCAATGCGCTTAACTGGTGTGCGGGAGAAATGAACCGGCGTTTCCGCTTGATGTCGAGCTTGGGAGCACGCAACCTTGCCGGATACAACCAGAAAATCCGCGACGCGCAAAAGGCCGGCACACCGCTCAGCCATCCTTTCAGCGTAACTCCGGACAACCCCGAGCCGCTGGAGCAGATGCCGCTAATCGTGTTGGTGATAGACGAATTGGCGGACTTGATGATGGTGGTGGGCAGGAAAGTCGAAGAGTTGATCGCGCGGATTGCGCAAAAAGCGCGCGCCGCAGGTGTGCATTTGATTTTGGCAACGCAGAGGCCTTCAGTGGATGTGATTACCGGGCTTATCAAAGCGAACATTCCGAGCCGTATCGCGTTCCAGGTGTCGGCCAAGGTGGATTCGCGCACCATACTTGACCAGGTGGGCGCGGAGGCGCTGCTCGGCCAAGGCGACATGCTGTATCTGCCGCCGGGAATGGGCTATCCACAGCGCGTGCACGGCGCATTTGTCTCGGACCCGGAAATGCACAGAGTGGTGAATTATCTGAAAGGGCTGGGCGCGCCTCAGTATGTTGAAGAAGTGCTGGAAAGCCACGAACCAGAAATATCCGACGAGGCGCTTGACCCCGACACGGAGTTCGATCCGCTTTATGATGAAGCCGTGACAATCGTTTTAAAATCGCGCCGCGCCTCGATTTCGCTGGTGCAGCGGCACTTGCGAATCGGCTATAACCGTGCGGCGCGTTTGATCGAACAGATGGAGCGGGCGGGGCTTGTTTCCAGCATGCAGAGCAATGGCAACAGGGAGGTATTGGCGCCGGCAGGGGATACGGGCTATTTGCCGCGCAAGCCGGCATATTGAGTCATCGCACGGTTATGATATGGGATAACCGCTATGAATAAATCGCTTGGTTTTATTTTGTGCGCGGTGCTGAGCAGCACGGCCGCCGCGCAGATTTACAAGTGGGTGGATGAAAACGGCGTTACGCATTATGCGGAGGTCGCTCCTCGCGGCGTGCCTGCTGAAGAGATTGATATCCGCCCTCCGCTCGGGGTCGTGACTGATGACGTCGCGAAGTGCCACGGCATTCGCTGTCAAGGCGAAGAGCCCAATGCCATGAAGCAGGCCGAAACGCCAAAAATGGCTGAGGTGCCGAACCCGGTGAGGGGACTGGCTTTTGACATCTTCATTCAGATTGAAAGGGGAATGAGCGAAGCTGAAGTCGTGCTCCGGGCCGGCAGGCCGGACCAGGAGGTGACCGAGGGCACCGCGGAGAGCACCGCCGCCGCGGCTTCCACCGCGAACAGCGTCAATCCGCAAACCGGTGCTGTCACCCGGAACACCAACATCATCAAGAATACCATCACCGAAATCGTCAAAACTTATTATTATCTGCCCACCATATCCGATCCGTTTACCACCATCATCACTTTCAGAGGAGGAAGGGTGGCGGATATCCAGAGAATCCGGAAGCTTTGATGATGAGATCCGGTCGTGCCGCCGTCTTGCTGCTAGCGCTTGGCGGCTCGTTTCCTGCACACGCTTCCGGCATTGATAAGTTAAAGGCGTTTATCCAGCATTCTTCTTCGGGAACAGCGCAGTTCAACCAGGAGCTTCTGGACAAGAACGGCCGCAGCGTACAGAAATCGAGCGGCATCATGCAGTTTTCCCGTCCCGGAAAATTCCGCTGGAGCTACGAAAAACCTTACGCGCAGCTGATTGTCGGCGATGGTGAAAAACTCTGGGTATACGATCCGGAATTGAACCAGGTCACCGTCAAGAAACTCGATCAGGCGCTGGGCGCAAGCCCGGCGGCGCTGCTTGCCGGCAGCAACGAGATCGAGCAAGACTTCCGCCTCGCTGATGATGGCGCTCGAGACGGGCTGGAGTGGCTGCAAGCCCTGCCGAAAACACGGGACAGCGCGTTCGCGAGCGTGCGCATGGGATTCAATCAGTCCGGCCTGGAAGTCATGGAACTGCGCGACCAGTTCGGACAAACCACCGTATTGCATTTCCTGGATCTGGAACGCAATCCCCGCTTAAACCCGGAACTCTTCAAATTCACTCCCCCCAAGGGCGCGGATATCGTCGGTGAGTGATTTGTTCGAAAGAAAAGCACCCGCCGCGCCCTTGGCCGATCGCCTGCGCCCGCAGCGGCTTGAAGATGTTATTGGTCAAACGCATCTCCTGGGAAAAGGCAAGCCCTTGCGCCTCGCGTTTGAATCCGGCAAGCCGCATTCGATGATCCTGTGGGGTCCGCCGGGATCGGGAAAAACTACGCTGGCGCGGCTGATGGCTCGCATCTTCAACGCCGAATTCATTGCGCTTTCCGCAGTGCTCTCCGGAGTCAAGGACATTCGCGAGGCAGTGCAAAGGGCGGAGCTGGTCTTGCAGCAATCCGGGCGCCACACCATCCTGTTCATAGACGAGGTGCACCGTTTCAACAAGGCGCAGCAGGACGCGTTCCTGCCTTTTGTGGAACAGGGGTTGGTCACATTCATCGGCGCCACCACTGAGAACCCGTCATTTGAGGTGATCAGCGCGCTGCTCTCCCGCGCTGCGGTCTACGTATTGCACCCGCTTTCCGATGAAGAACTGGGAATATTGTTCGAGCGTGCCAAAAAGCCCGCCATTCCCGGCGCAATTTTTACCGAGGAAGCGAAGTTGCTGCTGGTGGGCTACGCCGACGGCGACGCCAGGCGCTTGCTCAACATGCTGGAGCAGCTTGCCACCGCTGTCCAGCAGGACAAAACCACCGATATAGACGCGCAATATGTGCAAGACGTGCTGGCACAAAGCGTAAGAAGGTTCGACAAAGGCGGAGACGCGTTTTATGACCAGATTTCCGCCCTGCATAAATCGGTGCGCGGCTCCAATCCCGACGCCACGCTCTACTGGATGTGCCGCATGCTGGATGGCGGGGCCGACCCGCGCTACATCGGCAGGCGGCTGGTGCGCATGGCGGTGGAAGACGTGGGGCTTGCCGATCCCCGCGCTTTGCGAATCGCACTGGACGCTTGCGAAGTGTACGAGCGTCTTGCCAGCCCCGAAGGGGAACTTGCGCTCGCCGAGGCGATGCTGTATCTCGCCTGTACCACCAAGAGCAACGCCGTGTACATGGCGTATAATGACGCGCGTCAATTTATCCGCGAAGACCGGTCGCGGCCGGTGCCTGAACATTTGCGCAACGCGCCGACAAAATTGATGAAGGAAATGGGATTTGGCAAGGAGTACCGCTACGCGCACGACGAGCCCGATGCTTACGCGGCGGGAGAAAATTATTTTCCAGAAGGCATGCCGGCGGTGAAATGGTATGAGCCGACCGACCGCGGACTGGAAGCGAAAATCGCCGAGCGTTTAAAGCACTTGCGCGAATTGGATGAAAAAGCGAAAAAACCTTAGCTACTTATTTTCACGTATAAATACGGAATCTTTAACTGATGCTTGACCCGCAAATCATCCGCAGCGATATCGAAGCCGTTGCAAGAAGGCTTCGAGATACTCGCGATTTTCATATGCCCGTCGAGCAATATCGAGAGTACGAAGA
>DATMDB010000175.1:0-5244 GCA_035558075.1 Burkholderiales bacterium | reverse complement strand
AGGCGCGCGACGAAGGTCGTAGCGCGGCTGCGACCCGTTAGCCCAAGGCCCGCTTGCGGGAGCAGCCGCACAAGCTCCGCTCCATGCTATCGAACGCAGCCTTCTGCGCCCCTGCCCGCACCACGCTGCGCGAGACCGAGTCCGGGGCGCACTACGAAGCCGAGGAGGGCCCGCGCAGCGTTGCACCTGCGAAACTGTGCAGCGAAGCGGGCCTTGGGCTCGCCGGATTGCAGTTGCGCGGGCCAGCGCTCGCCTCTGGGTTGCACTGCCGAGACTCCGCCTGGGGCGGCGCTATCCCGGAAAGCTGCCGTCGCAACTGCGAGGGATTTAATCAGAGGTTTCCACATGATGTTCTTCGATGTGATAAGCCTGTTCCCGCAGATGTTTGACGCGCTCACCGAATACGGGATAACGCGGCGCGCCAGGGAAGACGGGCATTACCGGCTTAAGGTTTGGAACCCGCGGCAGTTCACCACGGATAATTATCATACAGTGGACGACCGGCCCTATGGCGGCGGCCCGGGCATGGTGATGCTGGCGCAGCCGCTGGAAGATGCAATCAATGCAGCCAGACAGCATCAGAACCAAGCCGGTATTGCGCAGACCAGAGTCGTTTATTTATCGCCGCAAGGCAGGGTGCTGAACCACGGCCTGGTTGAGGAACTGGCAAGACAGCCGGGCTTGATCCTGCTGGCAGGCCGTTATGAAGGCATCGATGAGCGGCTGATTCAGCGTGAGGTGGATGAAGAAATCTCGCTCGGCGATTTCGTGCTCTCAGGCGGGGAGCTCGCGGCGATAGTACTGTTGGATTGTATCATCAGGCAGCTGCCCGGCGTGCTGGGCGATGCGCAATCGGCGGAACAGGATTCGTTTGTAAACGGCCTGCTGGATTGCCCGCAGTACACGCGCCCGGAAATATATGCGGGCATGGCGGCGCCGCAGGTGCTGCTTTCCGGCCATCATGCGGAGATAAGCCGCTGGCGGCTGAAACAGAAGCTGGGCAGGACTTGGCTCAGGCGCCCGGATATGCTGGAAAAGCGCGGGTTGAACGCCGATGAACAAAAGTTGCTCGCCGAATTCAAACAGGAACAGGACAAAGGGTAAGCAATGGACCTGATTAAACAGCTTGAAGCCGAGGAAATCAAAAAGCTCGCCAAGAACATTCCGGATTTCTCTCCCGGCGATACCGTGGTGGTGAACGTCAACGTGGTGGAAGGCGACCGCAAGCGGATACAGGCGTATGAAGGCATGGTGGTGGCGAAGCGCAATCGCGGCCTCAATTCCTCCTTCATCGTGCGCAAAGTGTCTTCAGGCGAAGGCGTGGAGCGCACTTTTCAGACTTATTCGCCTTTGATTGCCAGCATTGAGATCAAGCGCAAAGGCGACGTCCAGCGCGCCAAGCTCTACTATCTGCGCCAGCGTTCCGGCAAGGCAGCGCGTATTCGCGAGAAGCTTACCGGCCAGGAAATGCTCGACGCAGGGCAGGAAGACGCTCCAACCCCAAAGTAATAGTTTCATCCCTCTAAACGCGGTGGTATTCTCCGCCGCGTTTTATTTTCTTTCGCTAAGGAACCTCTGATAAAGTCCCACGCGGTTGCGACGGCATCAGAGGTTCCCTAAATAAGCCATTGTAGTTTCATCGCGGCTGCGCTATCTTTTCTCTATGCGAAAAACCGGAACGATAAACGGCTACCAGGCACGGCTTGCAACACCTTTCGCAATACTGGGCATATCCCATGAAGGAGACTGCCTGACCGGGATTGACTTCCTGCCGCGCAAAACCGCGCCGCTTCCCGCGCAAACCAGCTTTGCAAAAGAGGTATGCCGGCAGCTCAAGGCTTATCTTGGCGACCCCGAGGCGCGTTTTGACCTGCCGTACCGGCTCAGCGGCACGCAATATCAACGCCGGGTGTGGCAGCTTATCCGCCAGATTCCGCGCGGGCGCACCCTGACCTATGGCGAGCTTGCGCGCAAGCTCTTTTCGGGGCCGCGCGCGGTGGGGCAGGCATGTGGCGCCAATCCGATTCCCATCATCGTTCCCTGCCACCGTGTGCTCGGCAGCGGGAATCTGGGCGGCTTCATGAATTGCGACGAGGGAGACCCGCTGGCGATCAAGCGCTGGCTGCTCAGCCATGAGCGAAGTTGAGGAAAGCCTGCTCGACGAGTTCTGCGATACCCTGTGGCTGGAGGACGGTCTGGCGCGCAATACCCTGGCGAGTTACCGCAGCGATTTGCTGAAATTCGCGCACTGGCTGCGCGAAAAAAATTCCAAATCGCTGCTCGATGCCCGGCAGCAGGATATCGAGGAGTATCTCGCGCATCAGGTGCTCGTCGCCAAAGCCAAGGCGCGCACCACCAGCCGTGGGCTCTCCAGCCTCAAGCGTTTTTTCCGGTTTGAAATGCGGCAGGGCAAAATCAAGGCCGATCCCACCCTGCGCATTGACGCCCCCAAACTCCCGCGCAGCCTGCCCAAGAGTCTCACCGAAGGCGACGTGGAATCGTTGCTGGACGCGCCCCAAGTTGAAAAACCATTGGGCCTGCGCGACAAGACCATGCTGGAAACGCTCTATGCCGGCGGCTTGCGTGTTTCCGAGTTGGTGAGCTTGACAATCCCGCAAGTCAGCCTGGATATGGGCGTGGTGCGGGTGCTGGGCAAGGGCGCGAAGGAGCGGCTGGTGCCGCTTGGAGAAGAAGCGCTCACATGGATCGGGCGTTATCTGGATGAAGCGCGTCCGGATTTGCTGAACGGCAAAGTAAGCGATGCGCTGTTTGTCACTGCGCGCGGGCGACCGATGACGCGCCAGGGTTTCTGGTATTTGCTGCGCCGTTATTGCGCGCAGGCGGGGCTTGCCGCAACCACCTCACCGCATACTTTGCGGCATGCGTTTGCCACGCACCTGCTCAATCACGGCGCGGATTTGCGCGTGGTGCAGTTGTTGTTGGGCCATGCCGATATTTCCACCACGCAGATTTATACACACGTGGCGCGCGAGCGCTTGAAACAGTTGCACGCCAAGCACCATCCGAGGGGTTAAGGAACCTTTGATTCAGTCCTTATTTCTTCCCTCTTTCAATGGTGACACCAAGCCGTTTTATGCCACGCATGAGTCCCAGCTTGGCGACGCTGACCTTGACCCAAGGCGCGCCGAATTCTTTCATGATCAATTGAGCAAGGTGTTCTGCCAGCCGCTCCAGCAGTGAGAAATGCTGTTCAGCCAGGGTTTGTTGCAGGCGCGCCACGATTTTGCCGTAATCAATGGTGTCGCCGATGGAGTCGCTCTGATAGACCTTGCCTTGCGGAATGCCTATTTCCAGATCGAGCTGAATGGTTTGCGGCACCTTGCGCTCCCATTCATAAATCCCGATCAGGGTTTCGACTTTGAATTCGTGTATAAAGATAATGTCCATGCAACGGCCGTAGCGGATTGAGTTAAGCTTGGTAAAGCACGCAAGGCGGATTGTAGAATATTTGATATGGCCACGATAGTTTTTATTGTTGTTGCGTACCTGATCGGCTCGGTGCCGTTTGCGGTGCTGATGAGCCGCCTGTTCCGGCTGCCCGATCCGCGCACTTATGGCTCGAAAAATCCCGGCGCCACCAATGTGCTGCGCACTGGCAGGAAGACCGTCGCGGCTTTGACGCTGCTCGGCGACATGGTGAAGGGCTGGCTCGCGGTGCAACTCGCGCAGCACCTTGCTCCGCAATACGGCTTAGGCAGCGCAACGGTTGCCGCGGTGGCTTTGGCGGTTTTTCTCGGCCATTTGTATTCCGCGTTCCTGCGTTTTCACGGCGGCAAAGGAGTGGCGACTGCCTTGGGCGTGCTGCTCGCGCTCGATCCGTGGCTGGGTCTGGCGACGCTCGCAACCTGGCTCATCGTCGCTTTCATCTGGCGCTTCTCATCGCTTGCTGCGCTGGTTGCGGCCGTGCTGGTACCGTTTTATGCGCTTTATATTTTCGGCTGGAACAGCTATACCTTGGCGGTGCTGGTGGTGAGCCTGCTTCTCATCTGGCGCCACCAGTCGAATATTCGCAACCTGATTGCCGGCACGGAATGCACATTTGAAAAACGCGAGTTGCTCTGAGGTTCCCTACGCTTTAAGCAGCTTCCAGCAACTCCAGATCCCAGCGCGGTTTCACGCTGAACTCCCGCAATCCTGAACCCTTGATTCTTGCCCCGGCCTGTTGCAGGCGCATGGCTCCGGCAAAAGCGATCATCGCGCCGTTATCGGTGCAAAGTTCCAGCTCGGGATAAAATACCTTGATCCCTTTATGCGCAGCTTGTTGCGTGAGCTTTTCGCGCAGTTTGCGGTTGGCGCCAACACCCCCCGCCACCACCAGCTGCTGCAATCCGCTTTGCTCGAGAGCCGCGAGAGACTTGGCAATCAAAACCTCGACGATGGCCGATTCGATTGCCGCTGCCAGGTCGGCGCGGCTCTGTTCATCCAGAGGCTCGCGCTGAATCGCGGTCAGTACCGCGGTCTTTAATCCGCTGAAGCTGAAATCGAGATCGCCGCTGTGCAACATTGGCCGCGGTAATTTGAAGCGGCGGGAATCGCCGTGTTGCGCAAGTCTTGCCAGCGCCGGCCCGCCGGGATAGCCCAGCCCCAAAAGCTTGGCGGTCTTGTCGAACGCTTCGCCCGCGGCGTCATCCACGGTTTCCCCCAATAAAACATACTTGCCCACTCCGAAAACCCGCATTAACTGGGTGTGGCCGCCCGAGACCAGCAGCGCGACGAAGGGAAATTCGGGTGCCGGTTTGGATAGCAGGGGCGAAAGCAAATGCCCTTCAAGATGATGGATACCGAGCGCCGGCTTGTTAAGCGCATAACCCAGCGCTGTGGCGATGCTCGCTCCCACCAGCAGCGCCCCCACCAGGCCCGGCCCGCGGGTATAGGCAATGGCATCAAGCTCGTTAAGACCAAGGCCGGACTGTGCGAGGACCTGGCGGGTCAGCGGCAGCACGCGGCGGATATGGTCACGGGAAGCAAGCTCCGGCACCACGCCGCCATATTGCGCGTGCAAGGTTGCTTGCGAGTACAGGGCCTGCGCGAGCAGGCCGCGCTCGCTGTCATAGAGCGCGACCCCGGTTTCGTCGCAGGAAGTTTCGATACCCAGAACCCGCATGAATCCTTACCTAATTAAAGTTAAGGAACCTCTGATTAAGCCCTCCGCGGATTGCGTTGCTGGCAAAATGCAAATGGATGCGAGGCGCGCGACGAAGGTCGTAGCTTGGACTACGAAGC
>DATMDB010000174.1:0-2034 GCA_035558075.1 Burkholderiales bacterium | reverse complement strand
AACGTGCATCCGCATGTACTGCGCCATTCGTTTGCTTCGCATGTGCTGCAGTCGAGCGGTGATTTGCGCGCAGTGCAGGAAATGCTTGGGCACGCCAGCATCTCAACAACTCAGGTTTACACTCATTTAGACTTTCAGTACTTGTCCAAAGCCTACGACAAGGCTCATCCACGCGCCAAAAAGAAGCCGTAACCGTCGGTTTGCATCTTCGCTCTTGGCCATGCATAAACTGATTCTGAAACCGGGGCGCCAGAAATCACTACTGCGCCGCCATCCCTGGATTTTTTCAGGTGCCTTGGCGCAAATACAGGGCTCGCCTGAAGCGGGCGATACCGTTGAAATCGTTTCCTCGCAGGCAAAATTTCTTGCCTATGCGGCCTACAGCCCGCATTCACAAATCACAGCGCGGGTATGGGATTGGAACCGGGACAGCCGCATTGACCAGAAATTTTTTCATGACCGCTTGAGTCATGCCATCATGGCGCGCCGGGCGCTCGTTCACGAAACCAATGCCGTGCGCTTGGTGTACAGCGAGTCCGATGGGTTGCCTGGCCTGATCGTTGATCTATATGATGACAGCTTGGTCATGCAAGTGTTGAGCGCGGGCATGGAACGCTGGTATCAAACCTGCGCTGATATTGTGATGGAATTAACCGGCGCAACACGGGTGTTCGAGCGCTCCGACGCCGAAGTGCGGCAGCTCGAGGGCTTGCTTCCCAGAGTCGGGGCGCTGCGCGGTACAGTGCCTCCGCAGCGTATCAAAATCGACGAAGGGCGGCTTGAATTCTGGGTGGATGTGAGAAAAGGACAGAAGACCGGCTTTTATCTTGATCAGCGGGTAAACCGTGCGCGGGTTGGCGCGCTTGCTCGGGATAAAGAAGTGCTCGACTGTTTCTGCCATAGCGGGGGTTTTGCCTTGCACACGCTCGCCAACGGCGCAAAATCGGTTTTATCGGTGGATTCTTCCGCTGAAGCATTGCGACTTGCACGAGAGAATCTCGCTTTGAACAGTCTGCCGGAGGATAAGGCCGAGTGGCGCGAAGGCGATGTATTTGAAATTTTGCGTAGTTTGCGTGACCAAGCGAGGCGCTTCGACATGATTATTCTCGATCCCCCGAAGTTTGCGCCCACTGCTGCGTCTGCCGAGAAAGCGGCGCGCGGCTACAAAGACATTAACTTGCTTGCTTTCAAGTTGCTGCGCCCGGGTGGCTTGCTCGCCACATTTTCCTGCTCAGGCGGAATCTCTGCCGAGCTGTTTCAAAAAATCGTCGCTGGCGCCGCGCTGGATGCGGGGGTGGAAGGGCATATCATCGAATTTTTTGCCGCGGCCCCCGATCATCCGGTGGCTCTCAATTTTCCAGAAAGCGCTTATCTGAAGGGCCTGCTGTGCCGCATTTCCGGTTAAATCGTTGACGAAGGAGTGTGTATGAAAGTCGCTTATATTTTTGCAACGCAAGGCCATACCGTTTCCTACAAGCTCGGCAAAATGATCTTGCCACAACTTGAACATGATGCCCACGGCGTTGAAGTGGTCGGCATGTTTTTCTTCGAAGACAATAATTATGTGCTGGTCAAGGGCGACCCCATCGGCGAGCGGCTGGCCAAGGTGGCACGGGCAAAACGCATCCTGCTGATGGGTTGCGACCAATGCTGCTATGAGCGCAATATCGCTGACAAGCTTATTGAAGGCGTGCCGATTGGTTGCTTTCCGAATCTCTATGAGGCGCTCTCGAAAAACATGCCGGATCAGGTCATCACTCTGTAAAAAACATACTGAACCATTTATCCGCAGGCGTTATAAATTGGCCATTAGCGTTGGTTTTTCGCTTTTCATTAGAGCTGCATCAGGAGTTGCCTGAACACGAAAGACGAGCCAATCGTCACTGAAAAATATTCAACTTGGTTTCATGAAGTATATTTACGTCGGGATGGAAAGCGTTATAGAATTACCTTAGGCTTCCGAATTAACCTCGGGATCGTATGTTTTAGATGAAACTCCAGAGCATCTTTGCATATACTTTTTTCGCAGTGGCC
>DATMDB010000173.1:0-3168 GCA_035558075.1 Burkholderiales bacterium | reverse complement strand
GCCTATTTTACCGGCATCCAGGGCGGCGACCTCGCCGAGGGCGCGGCGATTTCGCTGTTCCTGTTTCCGCTCCTGGTTGCTGCCGCCATATTTTTGCTGGCGCTCGCCAAGCGCACCGAGGTGACCTAAGGAACCTCTGATTAAGTCCCACGCGGTTGCGACGGCGGCTTTCCGGGATGGGATGCGCGAAGCGAGGCGCAGCCAATGGCCACTCCCCTTGGCAAGCCGAGCGACAAAGCAGACCGCCCGGATAAGCCCAGTCCCTTCGGGTTGCGGTAAAATGCGGTGTCTGCGGCGTTGCGCTCCTCGGTGTCGTACTTCGAGTACGACCTTCGTCGCGCGCCTTGCATCCAACCGCATTTTGCCAGCAACGCAATCCGTGGAGGACTTAATCAGAGGTTCCCTAATGCAACAGCTCAAAAACATCGGCGCGCGGATAGGCCATTTCGGAATCGTCGCCGCGTTTACCGCGTTCACCGCGTTTCCGTTTTACTGGATGTTGATCACCACCTTCAAGCAAACCAATGATCTCATCAACATCAAAAACAACCCGTTCTTGTTCAACAGTCCACCCACCCTGGAGCATTTGCGGGTGCTGTTCTTGGATACCCAATACGGCCTGTGGATTTTCAATACGCTGCTGGTGGGCGTGGCGGTTGTCATTATCACTTTGCTGCTTGCGGTTCCCGCGGGCTACAGCCTGGCGCGGCTGGCGGGGCGCTGGGGCCAGCAGCTGGCAATCGGAATATTTTTGACTTATCTCATTCCGCCGACGATATTGTTCATTCCATTTTCGCGCATTGTCGCCGATTTAGGTTTGCAGGATTCACTGTGGTCGCTGGTGCTGGTCTATCCCAGCTTCACCGTGCCGTTTTGCACTTGGCTGATGATGGGTTTCTTTAAGACCGTGCCCAAAGACATCGAGGAGGCGGCGATGATAGATGGTCTCAGCCGTTTCGGCGCTTTTCTCAAGGTCGTGGTGCCGATTTCCTCGGCCGGAATTCTCACCGTCGTCATCTTCACGCTAACTCTGGTGATGCAGGAATTCGTGTACGCGCTCACCTTCATCACGTCATCTTCGCAGCTCACGGTCAGCATCGGCGTGCCGACCTTCCTGGTGCGCGGCGACGTGTATTTCTGGGGCTCGCTCATGGGCGCGTGCCTGATAGTGAGCATCCCCATCGCCATACTGTATAATTTCTTTGTTCACCGCTTTGTGGCGGGCTTTACCGTGGGAGCCATAAAATAGTGGCAAGCGCAAAACGTTTCGCCTTCCTGATTTGCCTGGCGCTGCTTTTCCCGGGCAGTAGCCGTGCTGTGCCGCTGAATCCGGAAATCGAAACCTTCATTCGCGAGATGGCGGAAAAACATCATTTCAATCCGGGCGAACTGCGCCTGATCTTCAGCGAGGTAAAACCGCAGCCGGAGGTGTTGAGGGCCATTTCCGCGCCCGCTGCCGCGGTGCCGTGGAATGAGTACCGCGCATTATTTATCAATCCGACGCGCATCGCCGACGGCGTCAAATTCTGGGACGACAACGCCGAGGCACTTTCGCGAGCGCGTCAGCAATACGGCATACCCGAAGAAATTATCATTGCAACCATCGGCGTAGAGACGCGTTACGGCAGGAACACCGGCTCGTACCGCGTGCTGGATACACTCACCACGCTGGCATTCGATTACACGCAGCGCGCCGCATTCTTCAGGCAGGAGCTTGAACAATTCCTGCTGCTGGCGCGCGAAGCGCAAATTGACCCATTAAGCATCAAAGGTTCTTATGCGGGGGCGATGGGAATGCCGCAATTCATTCCCAGCGTCTACCGGCGTTACTCGGTGGATTTTGATGGCGACGGCAAATCCAATCTATGGAAAAGCCCCGCCGACGCCATCGGCAGCATCGCCAATTACTACCAGGATTACGGCTGGAAGCCCGATGGGCCGATCGCGGTGGGCGCCAGGGTGAGCGGAGATGAATTCATGCCCTTGCTGTCGCAAGACGTCAAGCCGCACACGCAAGTGGCCGAGTTGCAAAACATCGGTGTCACTCCCGAGCAGGAACTTCCCGGGGAAAATCTTGCCAGCTTGTTTGCCTTAGGGGAGGGTGATGAAGCGCAGTACTGGCTTGCGCTCAACAATTTTTACGTGATTACCCGCTACAACCGCAGCGTGTACTACGCCATGGCGGTGTATGAATTGAGCCGCGAGATCCGCGAGACGCGAGAGACTCGAAGCGCAGCGAAATAGTCAATCTGAATGCTTGCGCGCAAGCAGATGGATCAGCGGCTCATAAGCGGTGTCGCGTGAAAAGCGCAGGCAGGCGATGACGGTGGCGAGCAGGGTGAACCCCAGTAGCACTGCGATATCAACCGGAACGCTGAAGTCCGCGTTGAACGAGGTTGCGCTGATTCCCAATACCGCGTGCTTGAGCAAATCCACGCCGTAGGTGTAAGGATTAACAGTCGCGACAAAACGCAGCACGCTCGGCAAGTGCTGCACCGGGTACAGTGAACCCGAAAGAAAGAACACCGGGAAAATCACCAGGTTCATCATCACCGCGAAATTATCGAGTGTGCGGGTCCAAGCGGCAATCAGCATGCCCATGCTGGCGCAGGCGAGAGAAGTGGCGACGATGCCCGCAATCAGCAGCGGCATGACCACGCCGTTTTTCAGATAACCGAGCACAGAAAGCAGCACCAGCACCAGAAGCGCCTGGATCGCCGCGGCAAGCGCAGCGCTTAAAGTCTTGGCAATCACGATCCAGTAATGCTCAAACGGCGCAATCACCAGCATGCGCATCACCCCCGATTCCTTGTCGTACACCGTGGAGAGCGCGGCAAGCATGGCGCCGAACAGCATGGACATGCCGAGCACCCCCGGCACCAAAAAGTACTGGTAGCTCAAATTGCCGGAGCGGCCGAGCATGGCATCAAAACCCGCGCCGATCACCAGCAGCCAGATCATCGGCCTCACCATCGCCGAGAGCAGTCGCGAGCGCTGCCGGAAGAGCTTCAGCACTTCGCGTTCAATCACGGCATAAACAGGGCGTAAAATCATTTTTAAGAAGCTCTCGAGGTTTTTCTGGCTTGCCAGAGTTCGGTTTCGTTCACCCATAAGAACACGTCGTTCAGATTTGGGCGGCGCCAGCGCATGCCGGTCACTTTGTCGCCC
>DATMDB010000172.1:0-3774 GCA_035558075.1 Burkholderiales bacterium | reverse complement strand
TGTCGGCCGGCAGTTCGGCGCCGCCGAGACGGAAATCGCGCAGTTCGTTTTCCACGATTTTTTGCTGCGCGCGACTCAAACGGACAAAGTCGTTCTCCGCCTTAAGTGCCTTGAATTTTTCGAACAAGCCCTGGTTTTGTGCAAGTTCCGAGTGGTATTGGGTAATTTTAGGCAGATTGGCGTTGTAAGCTTCGCGCATTTCCGGGCAGTTCATCACCGCGTTCAAGTGCGCCACCTGCCCCCAGGCGCGGCTTAAGCGCTCATTGGCATCCTCCAGCGGCTGCACAATATGACCCCAGGTCGCTGGTGCGCTCTCCGCCAGCAACCGGCTAATCAGCGAGCGGTTTTCACGCAGCAACTCATCTACCGCCGGTGCTACCTGCTGCGGCGTAATTTCCGCAAAGCGCGGCAGGCCCGAAAAGTCAAGCAAGGGGTTCATAAACGAAGGGATTCAGAAACGGCTGGCTATATTATACCAGCCGCGGGCTAGCCTTCGTAGACGACGTGACCTTCGACTAATGTGTAACACACCCGGCCCTGCAGCTCGAGACCCAGGAAAGGGGTATTTTTTCCTTGGCTTTTCAAAGCCATGGGTTCGACTTTCCAGTGGCGTTGCGGGTCGAATATGCAGACATCCGCAGCATTACCGGGGGTGAGATTGCCGGTATCGATGCCGAGGATTTTCGCCGGTATTTGGGTGATTTTGGCAAGCGCTTGGGATAACGGGATTTTGCTTTCGGCGGCCCATTTCAGCGTGAGCGGCAGGAGCAGCTCCAGGCCGGTCGCGCCGCTTTCGGCTTCGGCAAAAGGCAACAGCTTGGCGTCATCGTCCACCGGGGAATGATCTGAGCACAGCGCGTCTATGGTGCCGTCTTTAAGCCCCATGCGCAGCGCGTCGCGGTCGCGTAATGAGCGCAGAGGCGGTATGAGGTTGCAGTTGGCATCGAAAAAGCCGAGATCCATTTCGCTCAGATGGACATGTGTCGCGGCAATGTCGCAGGTAATCGCCAGTCCTTGGTTTTTTGCCTGGCGCACCATCTCAACGCCTTCGGCAGTGGATAGCCTACATAAATGAATACGCGCCTTGGTTTCCTTGGCGAGCAGCAAAATGGTGGAGAGCGCGATGGTTTCGGCGCAGCCCGGTATCGCCGGCAGCCCCAGCCGTGTGGCCACTACTCCGTCATGTGCGACACCGCCGCGTGCGAGCTGTGCATCCTGTGGGCGCAGCCAAACTGTGTAGCCAAAAGTCGCGGCATATTGCATGGCACGCATGAGCACATTGGTATCGCTAAGCGGCGCGTTGGCTTGAGAGAAGGCAATGCATCCGGCGTCATGGAGTTCCGCCATTTCGGTGATGCGCTCGCCATTGAGTCCCTGAGTCAATGCACCGAGCGGATAGACGCGCGACTGGTTCAAGCTTTTTGCGCGGTGTTTCAGCATTTCCACCAGCCCCGGCTCATCTAGCGGAGGGTCGGTGTCGGGCGGGCAGGCGAGGCTGGTGATGCCGCCGGCAACCGCCGCCTGCATTTCCGATTCCAGGGTCGCCTTGTATTCGAAACCAGGTTCGCGCAGGCGCGCTGAAAGGTCAATCAAACCGGGGCAAACCACGCGGTTGCTAGCGTCAATCACGCGGTTGGGATGATAAGCGTCCGGGACGCGGCCCAGCGCGAGCACTTTGCCTGCCGCGATAAACAAATCCTGCACGGTATCCGTGCCGTTCTTGGGGTCGATAATGCGGCCGTTCTTAATGTGAATCTTCATTCAGTTTCCCGCCAGCATGCTCATCACCGCCATGCGCACTGCGATGCCGAATGTGACTTGCGGCAGAATCACCGAACGCGGGCCGTCAGCCACGCTGGAATCTATTTCCACGCCGCGGTTCATCGGCCCGGGGTGCATGACGATGGCGTCGGGCTTGGCAGCCGCAAGTTTCTCCGAGGTCAAGCCGTAATACTTGAAGAATTCCTGCGCGCTGGGCAAAAGCGGCCCCTGCATGCGCTCGCTTTGCAAGCGCAGCATCATGACCACATCCACGTCTTTGAGTCCGCGCTGCATATCGTAATAAGCATGCACGCCGAGATTTTCAACGCCTGTCGGCAACAGGGTTTTCGGCGCGATGACCCTGACTTCAGGCACGCCGAGCGTGGTGAGCGCATGGATTTGGGAGCGTGCAACGCGCGAATGCAGAATGTCGCCGACGATTGCAACGCGCAGATTGGCAAATTCGCGCTTGTAGTGGCGGATGGTGAACATGTCCAAAAGCGCTTGCGTGGGATGCGCATGGCGCCCGTCTCCGGCATTGATAACATGCACATTCGGCGCCACATGGTGCGCAATCAGGTGCGCCGCCCCGCTTTGCGCATGCCGCACGATGAACATGTCGGCGTGCATCGCCTCCAGATTGTCGATGGTATCGAGCAGCGTTTCGCCTTTGCTGTGTGAGGAGGTGCTGATATTGAGATTGATGACGTCGGCGGAGAGCCGCTTGGCGGCGATTTCGAACGTGGTGCGGGTGCGGGTGCTCGCTTCGAAGAACAGATTGAAAATTGCTTTACCGCGCAGCAGGGGAAGTTTCTTGACTTCGCGCTCGGTGACGCCGATGAACGATTGGGCGGTGTCGAGTATTTGTGTCAGAAGCGTCGCAGGCAGCCCTTCAATCGTAAGCAAGTGCTGAAGTTCACCGTTCTTGTTGAGCTGCGGGTTGCTGTGCATGGACGCGAGGCGGATTATAGCATCATTGACGTAAGCTTACCCACCTGCCTAGGGAACACCTCTGATTAAGTCCTCCGCGAATTGCGTTGCTGGCAAAATGCGGAGGGATGCAAGGCGCGCGACGAAGGTCGTAGCCAGGACTACGACACCGAGGAGGGCCCGCGCAGCGTTGCACCTGCGAAGCTGTGCAGCGGAGCGGGACGTGGCTCGCCGGATTGTGGTTGCGCGGTCCAGCGCTCGCCTCCGCGGTCGCACGTACCGAGCTCCACGCTTCGGCGAGCACGACGCAGACGCCGCATTTTGCCGCAACCCGGAGGGACGAGGGCAATCCGGACGCATGACTTCGTTGTTCGTCGTTAGTTTGGCCTCCACCAAACGGCGCTCCTCACGCCTTGCCCCGCATCCGGATTGCACACCGTCGCAACTGCGTGGGACTTAATTAGAGGTTCCTAACTACTGCTGAGCGAGCTTGGATTTGGCGAGCGGCGGGTTGTTGGAGAAGTAGCGTTTGATGCCGCCGACAATCGCATCGGCGACTTTATCCTGGTAGCTTTCGTCTTTAAGTCTTTTCTCTTCTTCAGGGTTGCTGATGAACGCGGTTTCCACCAGAATCGAGGGAATATCGGGCGCTTTCAGCACGGCGAATCCGGCCTGTTCCACCGAGTGCCGGTGAAGGGCGTTGACGCTGCCCAGTTCAAAGAGCACAGCATTGCCGAGCTTCACGCTGTCGTTGATGGTGGCGGTTTGTGCAAGGTCGAGCAAGGTCTGTTTAAGGTAAGGGTCGCGGACGTCGAGATTGACCCCGCCAATCAAATCCGATTCGTTTTCCTTGTTTGCGAGCCAGCGTGCGGCGGCGGAGGTTGCGCCTCGCTCGGAAAGCGCAAATACTGATGAGCCGCGTACATTCGGCTTGATGTAGGCGTCGGCGTGGATGGAAATAAACAAGTCGGCTCTTATTTTTTGTGCCTTGCGTACCCGTTCCTGCAACTCGAGGAAGTAGTCGCCGTCGCGGGTCAGCATGCTCCGCATATTCGGTTCTTGATCCAGCCTGGCTTTGACTTT
>DATMDB010000171.1:0-4018 GCA_035558075.1 Burkholderiales bacterium | reverse complement strand
TTTCCACATGTGGGTACCCGATGTCTATCACGGCGCGCCGACCGCGATCACGCTCTTCATCGGCTCCGCACCCGAGCTCGCCACATTTGCTTTCGCGATGCGCTTGCTGGTTTTCGGCTTGCAGGACCTAGTCGTGGACTGGCAGGGCATGCTGATGATACTCGCCGTACTGTCCATGGCGATTGGCAACATCACTGCCATCGCGCAAAGCAATCTCAAGAGGATGCTGGCGTACTCGACCATTGCCCACATGGGATTCATGCTGCTGGGAATATTGAGCGGTAGCGTGAACGGCTACAGCTCGGCGATGTTTTACATGCTGGTTTACGTGCTGATGAGCCTCGGCAGTTTCGGCATGATCTTGCTGCTGTCGCGTGCAGGATTTGAGGCGGAGAATCTGGATGACTTCAAGGGTTTGAACCAGCGCAGCCCGTGGTATGCGTTCCTGATGCTGCTGCTGATGTTTTCCATGGCGGGTGTGCCGCCCACGGCAGGCTTCTTTGCCAAGCTTTCGGTGTTTGAGGCGGCGCTGGAGGCGGGCTTTGTGTGGCTGGTGGTGGCTGCGGTGCTGTTTGCGCTCATCGGCGCGTTTTATTACTTGCGCATCGTCAAGCTCATGTATTTTGACGAGCCGGAGGACCATGCGCCCATCCTGCCGCAGCCGGACGTGCGCGTCCTTATGGGCGCCAACGGGCTCGCCATGTTGGTGCTGGGCATCCTGCCGCACCCGCTGATGGCGCTGTGCGTGAATTCGATCGCCCGCTCGTTGTGACCGTTGGTTATGGAGAGAACACCGATTCCATGAAAACTCCCAAGCCCGGCAGCGATTTCAGCGAAAACCAGCTCTCCTCGAAAACCGTTTACCAGGGCGAATTTCTGGAGGTGAAAGAAGACCGGGTAAGATTGCCCGATGGCAAGAGCGCCGTGCGTGAATATCTCGTGCATCCGGGTGCGGTAGTGATTATCCCGGTGCTCGATGACGGCATGCTGGTCATGGAGCGGCAATACCGTTATCCATTGCATAACCATTTCTATGAACTGCCTGCGGGCAAGATTGAGCCCGGCGAAGACCCTCTGCTATGCGCGCAGCGCGAGCTGCTGGAAGAAACCGGTTATGTCGCGAAAAGCTGGCGTTATCTCGCCACGGCTTATCCCTGCGTCGCCTACTCCGACGAGCGGCAACTATTTTATCTGGCGCAGGGACTGAGTTACCGCGGAAGCAATCCGGATGACGAAGAGTTCCTTGAGGTACTGAAGGTGGAGCTATCTACCGCTTTGGGATGGGTGAGAGAAGGCAAAATTACCGACGGCAAGACCCTGGCCGGCCTGTTTTGGCTGCAGCAAGTAATGCGGGGTGAGGTTTGAAAGGCGCTTAAGCCGAAATAGATTGCTGGTCGAGAGCGAGGGGAGGTTGTTCCAGCGGCGCAGGACGCTGGAACAAATATCCCTGGCCGTACTGCGTTCCCATTTCAATCAGCGCCTGCAGCTGTTCCTGGTTTTCCACCCACTCGGCAATCACCTGTTTACGCAGGCCTTGCCCAATGTCGTTGAGCGCCTTGACAAAAAAGCGGTTGCTCTGGTCATGCGTCAGGTCCTGGACGAAATGGCCGTCTATTTTGAGGTAATCGACGTCGAATTTCTTGACGTAGTAAAAAGAACTGAAGCCTGATCCGAAATCGTCCAGAGCAATGCGGCAGCCCATGTTCTTGAGCTCGCGGATGAAGGCCAGGGTGACGTCGATTTCCGACATCGCCGCGGTTTCGGTGATTTCGAATACCAGCTGGCTGGAGGCGGTGTCATGGGCCTTGAGCAGGTATAGGAAACGCCGTACCCAGCGCGGATCGGAAATGCTGGCGCGCGAAAGGTTGACGAAGTAACGCCGTTTTTGATGTCCGTTTGAGGTGGTTTGCAGATGGCGAAGAATTTTTGTCGCCACCTGCATGTCAATTTCCTGGATTAAGCCGATGGATTCCGCGGTTTCGATGAAATCGCCGGGGAGGATGAGCTTGCCATGCTCGTCATGCAGGCGCAGCAGAATTTCTTGGTGCATCAATTTCCGGTCTGCGAGCCGCACCACCGGTTGTGAATAGAGCACGAAGCGGTCTTCATCCAACGCGTCGCGCAGTTTCTTCGCCCAGTGCACACGTTTGTGGATGCTGCGCATGTTCTTGGCCTCCTGATCAAACAGGGCGAAGCAGTTGCGGCCGCGGTCCTTGGCCTGGTACATCGCCATGTCCACGTTGGAGAGCAGGCTGGCAAGGTCATTGCCATGAAACGGGTAGAGCGCAATGCCGATGGAGGCGGTGAGGTTGGACACCTGTTGTTTGCCGTTGTACAGGAAGCGGTAATGGTGAAATGCTTCCAGGACCTTTTCAGCGACCCCAATCGCGTCCTTGCGCAGGGCGTCCGGCAGGTGAATGGCGAACTCGTCGCCACCGATGCGGAACAGTTGGCCATCGTATTCCGTCATTACTTCGCGTAGCACGCCGCCGACGCCGCTGATCAGCTGGTCGCCCGCACGATGGCCGAAATTGTCGTTGACGTACTTGAAATTATCGATGTCTAAAAACAGCAGCGCCCCCACCTGTTTCAGCTCGATGGTGCTCTCCAGCGTCTGCAGCAGGTAGGCGCGGTTGGGCAGATCGGTGAGCATGTCGTGCTGCGACAATTGCTGGATGCGCAGCGCCGCGAGATGCTGTTCAGTGACGTCGCGCGCCGTGCCGCGGATGCAGATGAAATGCTGGTTTTCGTCGTAGGAGAGGCGCGCATTGATGCCGATCCAACGGTCCTGCCCCGAGGCGGTGATCAGGTGCGTGACGTAGTTTTTGACTTCGCCGTGGCGCTTGAGCGCGGCCAGAAAGCGTCGGTTGGAAACTTGCGACAGCTGCGCTTCGAAGTCAAAGAAACAGTGGCCCAGAAGCTCGTCCGTCTTGAGCCCGAAGATATCGATGGCGGCGTTGTTGAGGTAGGTGAAGCGGCCCTGCGCGTCGGTGGCCCAGATCAGGTCGTGCGAGGTCTCCACCAGGTCGCGGTAGCGGCTCTCGCTTTCCACCAGCAACTGAATGATGCGGTGTTTTTCGCGCAGCGCTTTCTTCACCGCCGCCAATTCATCGGAATGCTTCTCCGACACGCCGGTGAGCGCGGAGGCGGAAACGAGGCGGTCGATCGGCTCCTTGAGATAGCGCCGATGGTCGCCGGAACTACGCCGGGCAACCAAGACACCCTGTTTGTCCCAGCGACGCAGCTTCTGGATCGAAATGCCCAGCCTGTCTGAGGCTTCCCCGATGGAGTAAGCGGAAACATCCCGCGTCATACTGCTCCCCTTTCTTGACGAAAACACTTTTACGGGAGAATTTTCCCCCAATAGCAAGTCCTTCAAGGCTTAGTGAATCTGTTGCGAATCGCCGACGCCATTTTGCCGCGACACCAGGCGCTGCATCAGCTTCAGGTCGCGCGGATTGAGCCTAAGCGCGCTATCCACCCACAGATCCACGACGTCCAGCAGCTCGGCATATTCAATCCGGTCGACCCGGCGCCGCACCCAGGCCAGAGAGGTGAAACCGTTGCGGTTTTTCTGGCGGTGCTTGATGAAGGAAGCCACCTCGGCCTCGCCCTGTCCATCCTCCGCCACCACATCCACCACACCCAGAGCCAGCATATCATCAACGCTGTAGATTTTGCCACTGCCGATCAGCTCTTCGGTGATTTTCTGGCCGACCTTGCGCTTGAGAAAAGAGTAGGCGCCCATGCCGGGGAACAGGTTGAACAGGATTTCCGGGAAGCCGAAGCGCGCCTTCTTTTCGGCGACGATGACGTCGCTGGAAAGCGCCGCCTCAAAACCCCCGCCCAGGCATTCACCCTGCACCAGGGAAATGGTCGTGGCGTGCAGGTCGTGGCCGATGTAATTGCGGTACAGCACCTCGATGCAGGCGCGGCCGTAATTGAGGAGCCCCTCGCGGTCGCGCGTTTCGATTGATTGTTTGAACAAGTCGAGATCGCCGCCTAGGTTGAAAACGTC
>DATMDB010000170.1:0-3711 GCA_035558075.1 Burkholderiales bacterium | reverse complement strand
TGCCGTTCTCGATGCCGGTGACGTCAATTACTTCATCGCCGGCGATGCCGAGCGACTGCACCGAGTCGCTGCCCTTGAACTGCAGCGGCAGCACGCCCATGCCGACCAGGTTGGAGCGGTGGATGCGCTCGAAACTGCGTGCGATGACCGCTTTGACGCCGAGCAATTGAGTGCCTTTGGCGGCCCAGTCGCGGGACGAACCGGTGCCGTATTCCTCGCCGCCAAACACCACGGTCGGCGTACCTTGCGCGACGTATTTCATTGCCGCGTCGTAAATGCTCATCTGTTCATTTGAAGGTTGGAACAAGGTAACGCCGCCTTCCATGCGGGTGCCGTCAGCTTTCGGCGGAATCATCAGGTTCTTGATGCGCACGTTGGCGAAGGTGCCGCGCATCATCACGTCGTGATTGCCGCGGCGCGCGCCATAGCTGTTGAAGTCCGCTTTGATGACGCCATTTTCAATGAGGTATTTGCCTGCGGGCGAAGTTTCCTTGATTGAGCCGGCCGGGCTGATGTGGTCGGTTGTCACCGAATCGCCGAAGATGCCCAGCGCACGTGCGCCGCGGATATTGCCTGGTTTGCCGGGCTGCATGCTGAAGCCGGCGAGGAACGGCGGCTCGGCGATGTAAGTGGATTTCGGCCAGTCATACACTTGTCCGGAAGCCGATGGCACGCTGTTCCAAAGTTGATGGTCGTTGGCCAAATTGCTGTAGAGGCGCTGGAAACTCGCCGGATCGGTGGCGTATTTCATGACCGCATGCACCTCGCTACTCGAAGGCCAGATGTCCTTGAGGTAAACTGACTTGCCGTCTTTTCCTGTCCCGAGAGGCTCGCTCTCCAAGTTCTTGAGTACCGTGCCAGCGATGGCAAAAGCGACAACCAGCGGAGGGCTCATCAGGAAGTTTGCTTTGAGGCTGGCGTGAATCCGCGCTTCGAAATTGCGATTGCCTGAAAGCACGGCGGCGCAGATCAGGTCGTTTTGAGTGATGGTTTCTTCCAGATGCGGGTCGAGCGGGCCGGCATTACCGATACAGGTGGTGCAGCCGTAGGCGGCAACCGTGAAGCCAAGCTGCTCCAGGTAGGGCAGAAGTCCCGCTCTCTGAAGATAATCGGTCACCACCCGCGAGCCGGGAGCAAGCGAGGTCTTGATGTGTTTTCTGACGAAAAGGCCTTTTTCTACGGCTTTTTTAGCCAGCAAGCCGGCGGCAAGCAGGACGCCCGGGTTGGACGTGTTGGTGCAGGAAGTGATCGCTGCGATCAGCACATCGCCATTGCCGACGTTCACCTGATTCCGGGGCGCTTTCCCGGAGGTACCGTAAACCGGATTGGGGGTCGGATGATCGTCCTTCATCTCCACTTCACTGGCCGAGGACGCCTCGCCTTTCTGGCTGCCGCCTCCCATCAGCGGCACCGCCACGCCGGTGACCGGCATACCGAGCTTTGTCGCATAACGCTGGTGCAATTCTTCAGCAGGTTTGTTGTAACCGTTCTCGGCCACGGACTTGGAGAAGAGGTCGGTAAATTTGTTTTTGAGATTGCCGAGCTCGATGCGGTCTTGCGGGCGCTTGGGTCCTGCAAGCGAAGGCTTGATTGAAGCCAGATCAAGCTTAAGCACTTTGCTGTAGTCAATTTGGCCGGCTTTGGGAATTCCGTACAGCCCCTGTGCCTTGAAGTAGGAACGAAAAGCGTCTATTTCTTCCGTTGTGCGGCCGGAACCCTTGAAATATTCAATCGTTGCATCATCCACCGGGAATAAGCCCATGGTGGCGCCGTATTCGGGCGCCATGTTGGCTATGGTGGCGCGATCGGGCACGGCAAGCGAGGCTGCGCCTTCGCCGAAGAACTCGACGAATTTGCCGACAACTTTTTCTTTGCGCAGCATTTCGGTGATGGTGAGCACAAGGTCTGTCGCGGTGACGCCTTCGCGCAGTTTGCCGGCGAGGTTTACGCCCACCACATCGGGGGTGAGAAAATACACCGGTTGTCCCAGCATGCCGGCTTCCGCTTCAATACCGCCCACGCCCCAGCCGACTACACCGATTCCGTTGATCATCGTGGTGTGGGAATCGGTGCCGACCAGCGTGTCAGGATAATAAATTCCGTTTTTCTGATGCACTCCGCGTGCGAGATACTCGAGATTGACCTGGTGCACGATGCCGATGCCCGGCGGCACCACTTTAAAGGTATTAAACGCCTGCATACCCCATTTTATGAATTGGTAGCGCTCGGCGTTGCGCTGGAATTCGAGTTTCATATTCAGGTCGAGCGCGTCTTTGGTGCCGTAATGGTCAACCTGCACCGAGTGATCCACAACCAAATCCACTGGCACCAGCGGCTCGATGACTTTGGGGTTCTTGCCCATTTTGCTTGCCATGCCGCGCATGGCAGCGAGGTCGGCAAGCAGCGGCACGCCGGTGAAATCCTGCAATATGATGCGCGCTACGATAAACGGGATTTCGTCCACGCGCGGCGCGTCAGGACGCCAGTTGGCGAGCTGCTTGACGTGCTCTTCGGCCACTTTCTTGCCGTCATAATTGCGCAAGACAGACTCCAGCACGATGCGGATCGAAACCGGCAGGCGCGATATTTTGCCGACAGAGGATTTTTCCAGGGCGGGCAGGGAATAGAATTTGCCGGCTTTACCGGATTCCATTTTGAATTCCTGGAGAGTACCGAACAAATTATGCATAGCTGTCCCTAAATTACGAATAAATCCACGAATTCATTGACCGGCGTGGTTTCCAGCTTTTTCTGGTCGAGGCACAGGTCAAGGATCGCCTTCTGCTGCCTGGCAGGGAAGCGGCGCGCGAGATTGGTCTTGAATTTGTCGACCAATAGCGGAATGCCCTCAGCGCGGCGGAGGCGATGTCCAATTGGGTATTCTACTTCCGCCTTCTCAGTCTTGCTGCCGTTTTTGAAGAACACCTGCAAGGCATTGGCAATTGAACGCTTGTTCGGGTTTAGGTAATCTTTGCTGTACTGCTTGTTTTCCACGCATTGCATCTTGTCGCGCAGCCGGTCGATGCGCGGATCTTGGGCGATTTTGTCTTCGTAGTGTCGCGCGGTAAGGTTGCCGAATATCAGGCCGATTGCGGTCGCATACTGTATACAATGGTCGCGGTCGGCCGGATTATGCAACGGGCCTTTCTTGTCAATGATGCGCATTGCCGATTCCTGAGTGGTGATGAGTATTGTTTTCACTTCGTCAAGCCGGGCTTTGACTTGGAGATGCAGTTTCAATGCACATTCCACGGCAGTCTGGGCATGGAATTCGGCCGGGAAGGAAATCTTGAACAAGATATTTTCCATCACGTAAGAACCATAAGGACGCTGTAACTTGAATTCGTTGCCTTTGAACAGCACGTCGTAAAAGCCCCAGGTCTTGGCGGTCAGCACCGACGGATAACCCATTTCGCCCGCCAGCGTCATCAACGCCAGGCGCACCGCACGGCTGGTGGCGTCGCCCGCAGCCCAGGATTTGCGCGAGCCGGTATTGGGCGCATGGCGGTAGGTACGCAACGGATGGCCATCCACCCACGCTTGCGAAATGGCATTGATAATAGCATCGCGTGTGCCGCCCAGCGTTTTGGTAGCCACCGCGGTGGAAGCCACTTTCACCAGCACCACATGATCCAGACCGACACGGTTAAAGCTGTTTTCCAACGCCAGTACTCCTTGGATTTCGTGCGCTTTGATCATTGCCGTGAGCAC
>DATMDB010000169.1:0-8218 GCA_035558075.1 Burkholderiales bacterium | reverse complement strand
GCAAGACTTTGTTCTTGAAGACCGTGACTGGCGGCAAACAATGGAGCTGCTCGGACGCCACCGCCACAATTCTGCTCAGATACCGTCCAGCTGCGTGCAGGTAATTTAAAGCTGTTTTTCGCCAAAACCCGCCCAGTTTTCCGGGCGGGTTTTTTTTCAAAACACCGCCTTGTACAGCAGTATGAAAATAACAATATGTTGCGCCTGAACACGATCCCCGGAACAATCACGGCTGCCGGTCTTCTCGCGCTCCTTATTGCCGCATGTGCGTTGTACTGGCCGGGCCTGAGCGGAGGCTTTCTTCTCGACGACTTTCCGAATCTCAAGGGTTTGGAGCAAATCAAAGACCCCGCGAGGCTGCGGCAGATTGCGGAGTTTGCCCTGTCAGGAATTTCCGGGCCGCTCGGCAGGCCGCTGCCGCTGCTCACTTTCGCGGCGCAGCACGCCGCCTGGCCAATGGATGCCCGCGCTTTCAAGCTCGTCAATCTGCTTCTGCACTTGGTCAATGGCTGCCTGCTGTTCGGGCTGCTCAAAAAAATCGGCGACGTTCTCGCCTATTCAAAAAAACAGGCGCTCACCCTGGCTTTTTTCACCAGCGCTTTCTGGCTGCTCCATCCGATACAGATTTCCTCGGTGCTGTATGTGGTTCAGCGCATGAGCGAACTTTGCGCACTGTTCACACTTACCGGCCTGCTCGCCTATGTGCACGGACGGGAAATGCTCCTCGCAGGCAAGCTTAGGACCGGCTATGCGTGGGCGTCCTGCGGCATGGTCTCCGGCATGATGCTGGCTTGCTTGAGCAAGGAAAACGGCGTCTTGCTCGCGGCCTATGTCTGGGTGATTGAAGCGACCTTGTTTGCGGAGCTGTCAAAGCCACCCCGCTGGAAAATCTGGCTTGGCGTTTTTGTTTACTTGCCGCTCGCGTTGGCTGTGGCTTATCTCGTCGTGCGGGGGGAGGCGATATTCGCCGCCTATCAACTGCGAGATTTCAGCCTCGCCGAGCGCCTGCTTACCGAATCGCGCGTCCTGATTGAATATCTCGGCAAGATTTTTCTCCCGCGGCCCCTGTCACTGGGCTTGCTTTATGACGACTATCCAATCTCGCGCGGCTTGTTCGAGCCGCTCTCCACGGTGCCGGCGCTGGCGGTGATAGCGGCTTTGCTCGGTGTCGCGATAAAATACCGACTGCGTCATGCCGTGCTGAGTTTCGCCATTGGGTGGTTTTTCGCGGGACACGCGCTGGAAGCGACCGTTATCCCGCTCGAGCTTTACTACGAGCACCGCAACTATCTGCCCATGGTGGGGCCGCTATTTGCCGCGGTTTTTTACGGCAGCCAGCTGCGCCAGCATCCGGGCATGCGGCTGCCGGGCCTGATTCCAACCGTTGCTGTGCTTGTGCTCGTCCTGTTTTGCGCGATGACGTGGAACGAGAGCCGGCTGTGGGGTAACGTGTTTAAACAAGCGGTTGTCTGGGCAAGCGAGAAGCCGATGTCAAACCGCGCCCAGGAGTATCTCGCGGGCATCTGGATCGTGGATGGAAAATATGCCGAAGCCGCCAAGGTGTTCCAACACATGACCGAACTGCATCCGCAGGACGCGCGCGGCTTCATGAACTGGCTGGTCCTGGGATGCAAAGACCCCGATTTACCCATGCCGGCGATGGATGCGGTGGCCGCCCGGCTCAGAATCAGCGCATACTCAAGCGTTCCGGTATTGACTCTGGAGTGGATGGTGCAGCGGCGCGAAAAAAACGAGTGCCGACGTCCGGGCTATGGTGAATTGAGACAGGCAATCGAGGCTTTGCAGCTAAATCCACGCTACACGCTGCATGCCAATCTGCTTTACGCGCTCCTGGCGAGGCTGCATGCGAACGAGGGTCTGCTCGATCCGGCGATGAAAGCCATGGACCAAGCCTTCGCATTGAACCCAGAGCCCGATTACGCGCTGATCCAGATGAAATGGCTGGCCAGCGCCGGCCTGTATCACGACGCCCGGCGTTATCTGGAGAGGGCACGCGAGGCCAACCGGCGTCATTGGTCCACGCGCTGGATATACGAGCCGGAACTGGATATGTGGGAGGCGGCGCTGGAGCGCGTGCCTGAGGGGAACAAGGCATACCAATGACCGATTACAGCATCATTCTTCCGGCAAAAAACGAGGCCGCTGCGCTGAAGTTGCTTCTGCCGCAGTTGCGCGCACTGTTTGCCAAAGAGGAAATAATCGTGGTTGACGACGGTTCCACCGATCAATCCTTGGCGGTGTGTGAAGCCAACAGGGTCCGCGTGGTTACTCATCCCCACAGCATGGGCAACGGCGCTGCGATAAAAAGCGGGGCGCGAGCGGCGACCGGCGACATTCTGGTTTTTATGGATGCCGACGGGCAACACCGGCCATCGGATATCTCCGTACTTCTGGAAAAATTCAAGCAAGGGTTTGAAATGGTGGTGGGCGCGCGCACCAGCGGATCACAAGCCGGAGTCCACCGCGCATTTGCCAATTCTTTTTACAACAAGCTGGCAAGCTGGATGGTAGGGCAAGACGTTGCGGATTTGACTTCGGGCTTCAGAGTGGTGAAAGCGGACAAATTCCGCAAGTTTCTTTACCTTTTGCCCAACGGGTTTTCATATCCCACGACCATCACCATGAGTTTTTTCCGCGCCGGACTCCCGGTGGCGTATGTACCGATCGTCGCAGCGAAACGGGTCGGTAAAAGTCATATCCGCTTGTTGCGCGATGGTGGAAGGTTCCTGCTCATCATTTTCAAGATTGGTACGCTTTACTCGCCGCTGCGCTTGTTCCTGCCGATCAGCCTGCTGTTTTTTTTCACCGGATTGGGTTACTACCTATATAGCTTCTTGACGGTGCACCGCTTCACCAATATGAGCGCATTGCTTTTCATTACTTCCGTACTGATTTTTCTAATCGGGCTGGTATCGGAACAGGTCACGATGCTGAACTACAAGGACAGCGATTCCAAATAGCTGATCTCTAGCCTTACTGCATACGGCCCGAGGGGCGGCACTGAGCGAGCGCCTAATAACGTGGCGATGGAGCACAAATTTTATAGTCTTGCACCCCCGGGCCTGCCCCGCTCAGGCCTTATTGCCGCATTATTTCTTAGCCTGACCCTGCTGCTTACCTACTTGATTTACCTTCCAGGGCTGTCCGGACCCATGATTCTGGATGATTACCCTCAGCTTGATCCAATACTTGAGAATATCGGCAGAGGTTCGTGGACCGGCCTTCTGCTGAGTGAAAGCGGGGTGCTGGGGCGCCCCGTGGCCATGGTGAGTTTCATCTTTAATGCCGTCGTCGCCGGGCAGGATTTCTGGTGGTGGAAATTCACCAATGTCGCAATCCATCTGCTCGCCGGGGTGCTGGTGTTCGTTCTGAGCACGCGGCTGCTCACCGCGGAGGACGGCAGAATTCGCCGCAAGGTTCATTATCTGGCGCTGCTGACGGCGGGATTGTGGCTGCTCCATCCACTGCAGGTGAGCACGGTCCTGTATACCGTGCAAAGGATGACGCAGCTATCCGCGCTATTTGTTCTTGCCGGCTTACTGAGTTACACGCTGGGGCGGGAAAAGCAATTGGCTGGCCGGCCCTATGGCTGGACCGGAATGGTCTTGGCTTTTCTGGTTTTTTTCCCACTTGCCGTATTCAGCAAGGAAACCGGCCTGCTTTTCCCCGTTTTGACTGGTCTGCTCGAGGTCTTCTTTTTCGGGTTCAAGGGCGATCGCAAGGCGCGGCAGGTTCTCGCTTGGTGCTATACCTGGTTCCTGCTGATTCCCGGGATCATCGCAGTGTATTGGCTGACAACCCATTTTGATCAACTGGTGCTGCGCGGATATGGGGCACGGAACTTTACGCTGTATGAAAGGGTACTCACCCAGTTTCGCGTCCTGGTTTATTATCTTTACCAGATAGTTGTTCCGCAAGCGGGCAATCTGGGTTTCTTCCATGATGATTTTCCGGTTTCAAAAGCGTTGTTGTCGCCGCCCTCTACCTTACTTTCTCTGGGCATATTGGCCGGAGCGTTGGCGGCGGGCTGGAGATTGCGCCGTTTCAGCAAGGCCGCAGCGTTCGGCATCTTTTTTTTCTTTGCGGCGCATTTGCTGGAATCCACCATCTTTCCGCTGGAACTCATGTTTGAGCACAGGAATTATCTCGCCTCGTACGGGATTTTGCTTAGTCTATGCTGCCTGGCGGCGAAAGGACTGAACAGCCGTATTGTTGCGAACGTTCTTGCTTTGGCCGCCGCTAGTGTGTTCACGGTAGTGACGGTCGGCTATGTTGACACATGGACCACGCGGCATGATCTCTATACACGCATGTTTGTCCTACACCCGCAGTCGCCACGACTCAGAATCAATCTGGCCAGCGATTACACAGAAAACGGAGAATTTGATAGAGCCAGGAGAATGCTTGCCGGTTTTGCGGGTCAGGGATTTGATTTGCAGCGGGCTTACGTTTCCTGCCGCCAGTCGGGGCGGCTCTCCAAAGACGAACTCGGCCAAATCCAGTTCCAGTCAAAAGACAAGGTCACCACCTACGAACTCCAGGGGCTGGTTGAGCTCGCCAATTTGGGTCTGGACAGTCAGTGCGTTTTTTCCCACGAGGATTTTTTGCGCCTGTTGGACCAGGCGCTGCAGGCGCACGTCATAAATAACAGAAGCATCCAGGCATTGTGGATTTACAAAGCGCATTATCTTCATGAAACAGGAAAATTTGAGCCCGCGCTGGCGGCACTGAATACGGCCTTTCAAGCTTACGACTCAAACCCGGTGCCCTTGTTTCTCGCCACCGAATGGCTGGTCGAAGCCAAAGACAAAGTAAGAGCGGAGAAGTATTTCGGGCGAGCGCAGGCAATGGCCGAGAAAAGCCGTCAGGATTTTACGGCGGAAATTGACAGGATCCGGACAAATATCCGCAATTTGTAGGCGCAGGCAGGAAGAACCTGGGCAGTCTTTTCAGCCGGCGGTTTCAAAACTATCCACAGTTTGGTCGATGATGGCGTCGCCCCGCGTTATTTTATTATTTCCGCCAGCATCCCGACCGTGGGAAGATTGTCGTTCGGGTCTATTTTTTTAATTGATATGATCTTTGCCCTCTTGCCGAGTCGGGAAAGAGGGTAGAACGATTCTCCTCCATATGAGGGGCTCTCAAAAGGCAGGAAATAAGCATAACGACACTTTTCCATGCCCTGCCAGAACTCCTGGTCGCTTACGTCAATTCTTGGCGGACCGTAGCTGGACCGCCGGGAGTAAAAAGTAACGAGGGTCGGCTTGATGGCGTAAACGCATTCGTTTTCCGGAATAAGGGCGTTGATCTCTTTCAGATGAGAGATCAGGCGGGCATGAAAATAAGCGCTGAAAACGGCCGTTCTCCGATTGTCATCAAACCACTCGGCAATATGCTTGCCGGCGCTGATTTCGGAAGGTACTTCTTGCAGGAAATAACGGCCATTGATGACAAAGGTAGGCAATAAAGTCAACAAGAGAACGGCCGACAAAACCGCTTGGACCATTGCAGGATTGCCCGTCCGCAACCCGCTTTGCGAGAGCCCGACCACCAGCAGGAAGCCCTGAGCGAGGAGAACGGGCATCACCACATAAAAATAGCGTAGCGGTTCGGGATTAGGCCACGCAAACACCATTGCCAAATAGATGGCGACGTAAATCGCGTCGAATTTGAGGTATCTCAACCGATAGAGCCAGCCGGCAAGGCAAATCGCACCGAAGGCTGTTACGACAAAAACCAAGACCGGCAGTTGACTGCCTCCAAGCCACCCAAATTGCCAGGCGTAGTACAGCGCCAGTGATCCGGTGTGAAGCTGGTGGGAGAGAATTGTCAATAGCGGAGTCGTGAGATAAACCTTCAGCCAATGGTGGGTATAGCCCGAAAGCCCCACCTGGGTAGACGCGCTGATGATCGTCCACAGCACGAAGGGAAGCGCTGAGACCGCCATCAAGTATAAATAATTTTTCGGCCTGCGCACGGCCAGAAAAAACCAGAATGCCAGTAAAATTGAAAGAGCGGCCGTGCGAACCAGGGTTGCACAAGCGACAGCAATGGCGGCGAGCCAAAGCCATTTGGGCAGGTCTTTCCGCGTAGCGAGGCAGACCCCCAAGATCGCAAGCAGGCTGAAAAAAGTGTAGGGGTCTTCCGTCCAGATATCGAGGGAAAGCAGGTAGGTGGTCGGCATTAATGCAAAGATCAGACTGATGGCAGCGCTTTGCCAGACGGAAAGTGATTCGTTCCGCAGCCAGAAATACAGGACCAGCACCGCCAGGAGCAAAAAAGTCATGACGACCAGGTGCGCGGCGAGAACGCTTTCTCCGCCACCCGCGAAGGCAAGCATCCATGGGAAAAGCGGCGGGTAAATGATTTGCTTGCTGTATTCGATGAGTATCGAAGAGGCGGGCTGGTAAGGCGAAAAATATTGCGCGGCCAGCAGATAACCGGCGCTGTCCCCGCCCGCGCCGGAAAGCTCATGAGACCATCCCAAGGCGTAATAAAACACCGCCAGGGAGAGAAAACCGGTCCCGAGCAGGAGCGACTGAATTTTTGAATTCATGGGCTGAGCTTTCTGTTGTGTTGACCGGTGGCGGAAGAAAATTCCCAGTAACTCATGACGGGCAGTCTTGGGCACACATCTTAGCATTCGAAGGCGTGACAGTAGAGCTACAGCTGGTACCGCTACCGTTAATATGAAAGCGGACCATTTCTGGCAGTTTTATGCCAGTCTCCACAGACTGACCCTAAATAAGGGGCAGGGATAATACAGAGTACGGACTTTTTCGGCACTGAAACCGATTGCGCCGAACTCACGTTCAATTTGGTGGATGTTTTTGACATGGTAATGCCCGCTGAACCCGGCCAGTTTACGCCCCAGCTTATACCAGACGTTTTCTGTGGGTCCCGACAGAATGATTTTACTGCCCGGCTGCATCATATCCTTGAATTTCTCAAGCAGGGCTCCGCTGTTTTCAATATGTTCCAGCACGTCCAGCGCGAGGATATAGTCGAATTTCCGGCCGTCAATGGCGGACAAATCCTGATAGAGTTCGGCGTTGATGTTCAAGGCCCGGCAAACCTGCTGCGCCAGCACTATATTCTCATCGCATCCTACAATCCTGCAATGCTTTTGATTTAAGCATTTGAATGTCACCGCTCCGCCGCAGCCAAAGTCGAGGACGGTTTTTCCGGATATATCGCCCATGAAGCACAGGGCGATGTCTATTCTTTTCCAGAACAGCCAGGCCATGAGCCGGTTAGGGTGAGTGTACGATGGCAGGGCGTTTTCGTCGTATTCCCCCGGGGCCGCGCGCTGCAGGAGGCCACGGTAAATCGCTTCCATCTGCCGGCGGTAATTTTTGTCTATGGCGATCAATTTGCTTTATGCGTCACTAGCAGGGTGTTGAAGAACTCCACGGTGCCGCGGCGTCGGCTTTCCGGGATGGGATGCGCGAAGCGAGCCGCGTCGAATAGCCGTTGCTTATTCGCAAGGCGAGCGACAAAGCAGACCACCCGGAAAGCCACGCCCCAGCCGGGTTTGCGCGAAAAACGCCCATCTGCTGCGTTGCGCTCCTCGGCATCGTAGTCCTGGCTACGACCTTCGTCGCGCGCCTTGCATCTGAGCATTTTTCGTGTCAAACGCGGCTCCCGGAGAGTTCTTCAACACCCTGCTAACATTCGAACGCATGACAAAAGCCGGATCCGCGTTGCCTTATGCCGGCTAGGATGGATTCACTGTCGAATTTCTTTGCGACAGGGGAAAGTCGGGTTCATGGGTAATGTCGTAATTCACTGCCGAAAGCAGCAGCTGGAATCCCATCAACAGCAGCAGGCCGACGATCATCACGGTCCCGGCCGGAGTGGGCTCGTCGATGCGCATATGGCCGGCCCAGTGGTAAATGCCGTAGGCGAGGCCGGCGATGATGGCGGGGATGCCGCACATGATTTCCAGGGAAGCGATGTTGAATTCGCGAACAAAGTATTTGAACCCGATGCGCTTGAGAAACCTGTCGAGATACTTTCCGGGAAACTGCAGCATAACCTTCGGGATATTCAGGTTGCTGGTTTCGCCCCGGTAAAGCGGGAGCATCGGCACATCCAGCACCACGGCATTGGCGATGCCGAGCTGGAACAACATGTCGCTTTCGAAAAAATACCCGCGATCCAGACTCTCGGTGTCCAGTTGCCTGTAAGCTGCATG
>DATMDB010000168.1:0-3947 GCA_035558075.1 Burkholderiales bacterium | reverse complement strand
GTTGCCCGCGATTGCCGTCCCGGAAACCGCTCCAGTGGTCCCGCAACCAAAGCCACAGCCACGAGAAAAGCCCTTGCCGCGGCCGGTTGCAGTCGAACGTACGCCAAGCGAATTCGCGGTGCCCAAGACGCCGGAAAACCCCAAGGAATTGCCGCAACCGGCGGAACCGGTGCAGGAAACATCGGTCGAAAACAAGTCTGCCGCTCTTGAGCCTGCGAAGCCCGCGCTTAGCGAAAAAGCCAATCCGGTTGCAGAAAGCGTGTGGCTGGAGGGTTACGGGAGAACGCTTTCCACGCTGATTTCCCGTTATCAACGCTATCCGCATGTAGCGTTGCTGCGCGGTTGGCAAGGCACGACGCAATTGCAGCTTGTGCTGTCCGGGAGCGGCAAGATGTTGAACGCCGCCGTGTTGCGCTCAAGTGGTTTTGAAGTACTCGACAACCAGGCACTGGAGATGGTGCAGCGGGCCGCCCCATTCCCGCAGCCGCCGGAAGCGCTGCGGGGGCGTAACGTGACAGTGATGGTACCGATAGTCTTCAAGCTCAACGACTGAGCGTAAAAGATAATCCGCCCGATAATCTATCCCTTGCTTCTTAGTCTCGGCCTGTTCCCGGCCGCGCACGCGCGCGAGTTGACACCGCAGCAGGTCGCCCCTGACGTCTATGCGATTATCGGCAAGCGGGAAGCGCTGGCCCGGGCGAATCGCGGAGACATCAGTAACTGCGGTTTTATCGTCGGCACAACCGGCGTAATCGTAATTGATCCCGGCCCAAATTACGCGCACGCCGAACTCTTATTATCTGCGATACGTAAAATTACGCTCAAGCCGGTGGTGCTGGTGATTGACACTCATCCGCATCCCGAGAATGTCCTGGGCAACGATGCTTTTGCGCGGCGCGGCGTAAACATCCTCGCGCACAGCCAGACGCTGCAGGCGATGCGCATGCGCTGCGAGAAGTGCTATGAAAACATGCTCACGGTGTTGGGCGAAAAAATCATGGCCGGCACCGAAATCGCATTACCCAATATGACTGTGGATGAGAGCAGCGACATGACTGTTGCGGGGCGCGAACTGAGCCTGCTCTACTACGGCTGGGGGCATACCGAAGGGGATCTCGCGGTGCTCGACCGCGCAAGCGGAGTGTTATTCGGCGGCGGGCTGGTCTCATTGGACAGCATACCGGTGTTGCAACAGGCAAAGACCAAAGGCTGGATCAACGCGATAAAGCAATTGCAACGGCAGCCCATCAAGAAACTGGTGCCGGGCAATGGCCCGGTTTCCAAACCTGAGCGCCTGCAGGAAACGCTGGACTATCTGCAAAGCCTGCTCGATCTGGTGGAGCGGCAATTCAACGCCGGCATGAGCGTTTTGGACCTGTTGAAGCAAGCCGGACTGCCGGCCTATAGGAAGTGGGCGCTTTATTCCGATCAGCATCCGCTGAACGTGCAGCATGTGTACAGTGAATTGGAAAAAGAAGAATTGGAGAAATGAGCGATTCCCTCTATCCGGAAATCGAGCCTTATGCGCATGGCTTCCTTGAGGTAACAGGCGGGCACCGTATTTATTACGAAGAATGCGGTAATCCTGCCGGCATGCCGGTGCTGTTCTTGCACGGCGGCCCGGGCAGCGGCTGCAATCCGGGGCACCGGCGCTTCTTCGACCCGCGGCACTACCGCATCGTTTTATTTGATCAACGCGGCTGCGGGCGCAGCCTGCCGTTTGCAGAGCTCCGCGAGAACACTACGGCTTTATTAATTGCGGACATCGAACGGCTGCGCACCACGCTCAGGATTGAGCGCTGGCTGCTGTTCGGCGGCTCCTGGGGCTCGACGCTCGCGCTCGCATACGCCGAGGCGCATCCGCACGCGGTGAGTGGTTTGATCCTGCGAGGGATTTTCCTGGGAAGCAAACAAGAACTCGACTGGTACTGTTATGGCCTGAAAAATTTCGCACCGGAAGCCTGGGCGCGTTTTTCCGGATTCGTGCCTGAGGCGCGGCGTGACGACACGCTCGATTATTATTACTACGCCATACATCAAACGGATACGCGCCCAGCGCTGGCAGCGGCGCGCGCCTGGAATGCGTACGAGAGCGAGTTGATGATGTTGGGCGAGCTGAAACAGGAGACAAAGCCAAGTCTTGCAGATGAGGAGGTGTTGGGAAGGGCACGGGTGCAGACGCATTATCTTTATAACCGCTGCTTTCTTGCCGAGAACCAGTTATTGCAGGGCTTAGCCGGGATACGCGAGCTTCCCGCCAGCATTGTACACGGCCGTTTTGACATGGTCTGTCCGGTGGCCACCGCGTATACTTTGCATAGCGCCTGGCCGGAAGCCCAGTTCACGGTGGTGGAGAACGCCGGCCATTCGGCTTCCACACCGGCGCTCGCTGCAGCGCTGGTGGTGGCGACCGAGCGTTTCAAATCAATACTGCCGGGGGACCGCCCGCGATGAGTTTAAGGTTTCGCATCAATCTCCTTATTACGGTGCTGATGCTGCTTTTCATGGTGGGTATGGGCGTCATCATCGTGGACGACACCCGCAAATCAATCAAGGAAGAAATGGAGGGAACCAACCGCGTCACGGTGCAACTGCTGACTACAGTGCTCTACAGCAGCCAGTTTATTCCGGGAACCACCACGCAGCGGCAAGTGGTGCTCGATTTCCTGAAAAGCCTGGGGCGAGTGCGCGCCAGCGATATCAAGCTCCACGATGGTCTGGGCACGCTGATCTATGAGTCGCCCCCCTCACAATACAAGGCAGGGCGTTCGGCGCCGGAATGGTTTTCCCGTCTGGTTTCGCCAAAAGCCGATGTGATAACGCTCAGAATTCACGGGGGCATGCTGGTGATTACCCCCGATGCTTCGCGCTCCATACTCGACGCCTGGGATGACTTGCAATATCTGATGTGGCTCGCCCTGGGATTTTTTGTCGCAGTCAACGTTCTGGTGTTCTGGTTTATAGGGCGCTCGCTGCGCCCGATAAACCAGGTTCTCGATGGGTTGTCGCAAATGCAGCAGGGCAATTTTGATGTGCGGCTACCGCAGTTTTCACTGCCCGAACTGTCCTCGATCAGCGACACTTTCAACCGCATGGCCGGGGCGCTGCAAGACAGCATGGCAGAAAACCGGCGTCTTGCGTTGATCGTCAAGCAATCCGGTGACGCCATCATGATTCGCGATCTTGAGGGCAATATCTCGTTCTGGAACCCCGCCGCAGAGCGCCTGTTTGGCTACACTGCGGAGGAAATCGCGGGACGTTCAGCGACTCTGCTCGCGCCTCCCGGCAGGGAAAATGAGATCAGGGAAAATCTGGAAATCGTCATGCGCCGCAGTCTGGTCGAAAATGTCGAGACGCAAAGGCTTGCCAAAGACGGCCGGCTGATAGATATTTCCCTTTCCGCCGCGCCGCTGATTGATCCGCACAACGAATATGTGATCGGGGAGATTTGCAGCATGCGCGATATCACCGAGAGAAAACGCGCCCAGCAAACCGCGCGCGAGCTTGAGGAAAACCGCCAGTTGACACAGCTCATCCAGGGCCACGTCGAGGAAGAACGGCGCAGTCTGGCGCGCGAGTTGCACGACGAACTAGGGCAGTATGTCACCGCGATTAAAACCATAGGTGCTTCGATTGCCAACCGTACCGGAAGCGCGCCGGAAGTGCGGACCAGTGCGCAAACCATCGTTAGCGTCGCCGCGCGCATTTACGATGCGATGCACAGCATCATCAGCCGGCTGCGTCCGAGCGCGCTGGACAATCTCGGGCTGACTGAAACGCTGCAGGACAGCATTGCCGCCTGGCAATCACGGCACCCCGAACTGAAATTCAAACTCGATTTTTCGGGCAGGCTGGATGATCTCGGTGAAACCATTAATATTACGGTTTACCGTGTCGTGCAGGAGTGTTTGACCAACGTTGTGCGCCATGCCCAGGCCTCTAACGTG
>DATMDB010000167.1:0-2504 GCA_035558075.1 Burkholderiales bacterium | reverse complement strand
CGCCGTTTGGTGGAGGCCAAACCAGCGACGAACAACAAAGCCATGGGGCCGGATTGCCCCGTCCCTTCGGGTTGCGGCGACTGGGCGGCCAGATGCTAGGCGCGAGGGCGCAGCGCTATCGAGATATAACGCAAGCCCGAGCAACGCCGCAGATGGCCGCCCCTCGCCAGCAACGCGCCGCGCGTGGGACATCATCAGAGTCTCCTTCTAAACAACGAAAACACTGCAATACGCCGGTAAAAGAGCAACAGCAGCAGCGCCAGCATGAATACGTGCACCCCCCAGAAACCCAACATCAGACTGATTTTCTGCTGAGCCACGAGTCCTCGGGCGATGCTTAAGGTGTTGCTGTAAACCATGTAAACCGCGAGCGCCACCACCAGATTGAAAGAGCGCCCGACGCGCGGATTGACAAAGCTCAGGGGAATAGCCAGCAGCGCAAGAAGCAGCGCGCTCAACGGCAGCCCGGCTCGCCACACGAACTCGGACAGGCTCTCGGCGCTGCCGTCGCGCAGCAGTTCCAAGGTAGACACCGCCCTGCGCTGAGGTATTTCGCTCTTCGCCTCGTAGGGCTCGATGCGTATTTCGTATTTCTCGAAATTCGTAATTTTGTATTCGGGGGAACCTAGAGGACCATCGTAGCGGCTGCCGTTCAGCAACACCAGAAAACGGTCGCCGTTATCCAGGACCTCCTGGTAGCCGTTATTCGCCACCATGGTGCCCAATTGGTGGTGTTCCACCGAGCTCACGAAAATATCGGCGACGGCGTCGCCCTCACCCACGGCGCTTCCCACGAAATACACGCGCTCCTCGAACTTGGATTCACGGAACACTCCGGGCGTGGGGGTAGCGACGTCATCGCGGGCGTCCAGCTGCTGCCGGTATTCTTCACCCTTGCCGAACGCCCACGGTGAAAGAAACAGGCTTAATGCCGCGATTATGACGGTCAGTGGAACGGCAAACATGAGCACCGGACGAATCCAGGCAGTGATGCTTACGCCGGAACTAAACCAGACGATCATTTCGGAATCCCGGTAACTGCGGGTCAGGCTCAGCAACACCGAAATAAACAGGGTCAACGCCAGCAGCACCGGAAGATAGTAGATCGCCTTGAAGCCGAGCAGGGGCATCACACCCTCGGGAGCAACCGCCCCGCTCGCGGCTGCACTCAAGAAGCGCACCAGCTGCGTTACCATGATGATGGCGAACATGACCACAAACACCGCCAGCGCAAGGTCGATGAATTCGCGCAGCAAAGCGCGGCGGAAAATCACGATTCGCTTACCTGCTCTTTTTGACTTTTCATAAAAACTCTGTGGATAATGCAGTGTGACTTGCGTTTAGCGAGGTTTTTTGAATAAGGAGCAAATGTGGAATTTAGCATAAAAACTGGCGGCTTGGAAAAGCAGCGCAGCGCCTGCGTGGTGGCCGGAGTATTCACGCCGCGCAAACTCTCGCCCGCGGCAAGCTTGATAGACCGGGTTTCCGGCGGCTACCTGAGCGGCATCACCCGCCGCGGCGACATGCAGGGCAAAACCGGTTCCACCTTGCTTCTGCACAACGTGCCGCGGATTGACGGCGAGCGCGTCCTGCTGGTAGGCCTGGGGCGCGAACAGGAATTCAAGGAGCAGCAATACCGTGAAGCGGTGCGCGCGGCTGTCAAGGCGCTCAACGAAACCGGCGTGCCGGAAGGCGTGCTGGGTCTCGTCGAGCTGCCGGTCAAGAAACGCGACATCGCATGGAAAATCCTGCAAACCGTATTGGTGGCGACGGACTCGACCTACCGCTTCGACCGCCTGAAAAGCAAGCATGATGAAGAAAACAAACCGCTGGGTAAACTCACCTTGATGGTAGAGCGCAGCGAGTTGAAGCAAAGCGAAGCGGCACTCAAGCAGGCGCTTGCCATCGCCGAAGGCATAAATCTCGCCAAGGACCTTGGTAATTTGCCGCCCAACATCTGTACCCCGAGCTATCTCGCCGAACAGGCTTTGCAAATCGCCAAAAAGCACAACCTCAAGGCCGAGGTGCTGGAGCAAAAAGACATGGAAAAGCTCGGCATGGGTTCGCTGTTGTCGGTTGCCCGCGGCAGCCATCAACCGGCCAAGCTAATCGTGCTGCAATACGCGGGCGCGGCCAAAAAGCAAAAACCGATGGTGCTGGTCGGCAAGGGCATAACTTTCGACACCGGCGGCATCTCGATCAAGCCTGCCGCTGAAATGGATGAAATGAAATTCGACATGTGCGGCGCGGCGAGCGTGCTGGGCTCAGTCATGGCGGTAGCGCAAATGCATCTGCCGATCAACGTGGTGGGTATCATTCCCACCACAGAAAACATGCCCGGTGGCAACGCCAGCCGGCCGGGCGATATCGTCACCAGCATGTCCGGGCAAACTATCGAGATCCTCAATACCGACGCGGAAGGTCGTCTCATCCTGTGCGATGCGCTCACTTACGCCGAACGTTTCAATCCGGCCGCGGTGATTGACATCGCCACACTCACCGGC
>DATMDB010000166.1:0-2937 GCA_035558075.1 Burkholderiales bacterium | reverse complement strand
TTCTGTCCCCGCCGCCGGCTTATGAAGACCAGGTGATAGACCACAAGGAAATTTATCAGGAATGCGAGCGCAAGCACGGCAAACCGGTGCCGCTTGCCGTTCGCAGCACCTACAATCCCAAGACCAAGAAGTATTTCGCATTCTCCGATAGCTACGTACCCGATCCTGTGAACTGGCGCAAGGATTTATATGACGCCGTCGGCGCCTCCGCGCCCAGCACCTGGGACGATGTGCGCGTCACCGGACGCAAGATCAAGGAGAAGTTTAATATTCCCGTCGGAATTGGTTTATCGGCCGAGCTCGACACGGCGATGGCGATGCGCGCTGCGCTCTATTCTTTCGGCGGCTCGATTCAGGACGAGAAAGCAAACGTGGTGTTGAATTCGAAGAACACGTTGGAGGCGGTCAAATTTGTCAAAGCCTTGTATCAGGAAACCATGACACCCGAAGTGCTGGCTTGGGATCCGTCGTCGAATAACCGCGCCATGCTGGCCGGCAAGATTTCAGTGGCGTTGAACGCCATCTCGATTACCCGCGAAGGCGAGAACAAAAGCATACCGGGCACCGATGATATTTGGCTCGCCAAAGCCTTGGCCGGCCCGGTGCGCCGTATCGGCATGGAGCACGTGATGGACTGCTACGTAATCTGGAAATTCGCCGATAACATCGAGGGCGCGAAGAAATTCCTTGTCGACTACATTGACAACTTCCGCCAGGGCTTCCTTGGCAGTGAGTTCTACAACTTCCCCAGCTTTGCCAGCACCGTACCCGATATCAACAAGCTGCTTACCAATGACACCAAAGCGAAGCCGAGCGATAAATACAAAGTGCTCGCCGACGTGCTCGATTGGGCGACCAACGTCGGCTACCCTGGTTATGCCAATGCGGCTGAGGACGAGATTTTCAACACTTGGGTGATCAACACCATGTTTGCCAAAGCGGCGACTGACACCGAGACGCCTGAAAACGCCATCAAGCAGGCGGAAGAGCAGTGCAAGAGCATCTTCGACAAGTGGCGCGAAAAAGGGCTGGTCTGATCCGTCCATTCCCATAACAACGCACATGTGCATCCGCTGCACCCAAGCGGCGGATGCGCTGTCGGATAAAAAATAAACAACATGGCCACAGTCGAAGCACGCTCCATTACCAAGAATTTTGACGGCAGCAACGCGGTAGACGGCATCAATCTACTGGTGAAGGAAGGCGAATTCCTGGTTTTGCTCGGACCTTCCGGCTCGGGCAAAAGCACCTTGCTGCGCATGATTGCCGGCCTGGAAATTCCGACCGCCGGCGATATTCTAATCGGCGACAGGATTGTCACCCTGCTTCCGCCCAAGGCGCGCAACATTGCCATGGTGTTCCAGAGCTACGCGCTTTATCCCCATCTCTCGGTGTTCAAGAACATTGCGTTCCCGCTCGAAAATATGGGGTTGGCAAAAGAGGATACCCGCAAAAAAGTTGAACAGGCGGCCTTGATGTTTGGCATCCAGCGTTTGTTGCAACGCAAGCCGCGTCAGCTCTCCGGCGGTGAGCGCCAGCGCGTGGCGCTGGCGCGCGCGGTGGTGCGCGAGCCGGTGGCGTTCCTGCTCGATGAACCACTTTCCAATCTGGATGCGCAACTGCGGACTTCCGCGCGCGATGAGCTGCAGCAATTCCAGCGCCGCCTCGCCACCACCACCGTTTACGTCACCCACGACCAGATCGAAGCAATGGGGCTGGGTGACCGCATCGCGGTGCTCAATCATGGCAGGCTGCATCAGCTTGGCATGCCGCTTGAAGTTTACGACGACCCGGCTGACACTTTCGTCGCCACGTTCATCGGCTCGCCGCCAATGAACCTCATCGAGCAGGACCATACCATAATCGGCTTCCGTCCCGAGCACTTCCTGCCCAGAGAAGTGTATGGGGCAAACGGTGGCACTACTTTATTTCCGTTTCGCGTGACGCGTGTTGAGCATCTGGGTTCGGACAGGCTGGTGTATGGAGTTCTGGAGTCACCATTACCTTCCGCGAAAGTAATTTCCCGGCTGCCGTCCACAGTAGCGCTCCCGATCGAGAAAGGCAGGCGTTACGAATTCGTGGTACGCGCCCACGATCTAAAGAATTTTGATCCCAAAAGCGGCCTGAAGATATCGGGCGGGTAGAACAAACTATGAGCCAAGGCGCGGTTCTGCAAAGCGGCAAACTGGAACAGGAAGCGTGGCTCGGGCGCTTGATGCTCGCTCCCGCAGTCATTTACATCGCCGCGCTGGTGGGTTTTCCGTTCCTGCTCGCCATTTTTTACAGCCTGAGCGACGCCACGGTGGGAAGTCAAACACTGCATTTCGTGGGTTTCAGGAATTTCCAGCGTATCCTCGAAAACCGTACCTTTTGGACTTCGCTGCGCAATGCCCTGGTATTCACTTTTGTCTCGCAACTGCTGGTGGTGATTCTCGGCAAGATACTGGCGATGGCCTTGTACAAGGATTTCCGCGGCAAATGGCTGGTGCGCTTTCTGATTCTGCTGCCGTGGGTCGCGCCGATTTCGCTCGGCAGCATCGGCTGGCTGTGGATTTTCGATCCCGTGTACAGCATCATCAATTGGACGGGGCGGGCGAGCGGCCTTTTCGGCCCCACTACCTGGCCGATCTGGCTCGGCCAGCCGAATCTGGCGATGGCCTCGGTGATCATGGTGGACGTATGGCGCCTGCTGCCGCTGGCCACGATTATCATCCTCGCCGGCTTATGCTCGATTCCGCAGGATATTCACGATGCGGCGGAGGTGGACGGCGCGAGTTTCTGGCGGCATCTCACTTACATCAACATCCCGCTGCTGATGCCGATCATGCTGGTCGCGCTCCTGTTCGGCGTCGTGTTTACCTTTACCGACATGATTGTGATTTTCGTGCTGACCCGCGGCGGGCCGTATGACACGACGCAAGTGATTGCCAGCCTAGC
>DATMDB010000165.1:0-2446 GCA_035558075.1 Burkholderiales bacterium | reverse complement strand
CGGGCCGGCATGAGTTTGCCGCACGCCTTATAGCCGCCCTCGCCATCGAGAGCTAACATCTTGTCAGTCAGCCGGGTTACTTTTTCGTCATCAATAAATTGACGCTGCCCCTTGAAAAGCGCGTCAATTTTTGCTTGAACTTCTTCAAATGCCCATGTGTCAAGCCAGCAATAACGTTCGTCCAGCTTAAGCCGCCCTTCACGCAAGACGATCGCCTTATCTTCTCCAAGGTGTTTGCGCAACCTGTGCAATGTTGTGGTGAAGGAACGATGCGCGGAATCGCCATCTATAGCCCGCCACCCGCAACATGAAAAGCCTAGGTATTTCAGAAAGGTCTACCTGCGGATTTCTTCTTTTTCTTGACCGGAGCCCGTAAAAGTGACCGATACTATTATACTGGGGGGGAAAAGGGGTATGTATCTACTCTGGCGCATACCGTAATTCGTCCTCGCCAATGCTGAGCCCGCTTTATCAACCTTAAAATTAAGTCTATACTTTTGCCAACCCGGCAAGAAAATTAATATGCAAACCTCGGCCCAGAGCAAGCCTAAAACCGATCGCAAACTTACTCTTGAGCAAGTGCTCCACGGCCTGGTGGCGGACGGCCTGGTGTCAAGAGACGATGCGGAAAAGCTCAAGCAGAATTACCGCACATCCCGTACCGGGCTGCATCCGCTGGCAGCCGTTGCCGAGCAAAAATGGAGAAGCGCCAAGCCGCCGAATAAATTCTTGCATCTCGAGGCGCTCACCGAGTGGCTGGCACAGAAGGCCAATCTTCCGTATTTCCACATTGACCCACTGAAGATCGATTTAAGCGCGGTGACTAGCGTGATGAAGTTGAAGCGGCGTTTTTGGTTGAGTGATTGGTTGCAGTGAAAGGATTCTACGTGGCGCACAGTGTGATTCATCCTCCCAAAGGCCGCGGCGCGACGATTAATCCCGAAGGGCGCTTCGAGAGCCGGGTGCGCGAAAGCGTTGACGACGACTGGGGTGCTCCAGAGGATGAAGAGCTGCCGAAGCTTGAAACCACCGTCACCGAAGAATTCGCGAAAAGCATCATCGCCCGCAACGAGTCGCCGGATATCGGCTTCAGCCAATCCATCAATCCCTACCGCGGCTGCGAGCACGGCTGCGTTTATTGCTACGCGCGCCCGACCCACGCTTATATCAATCTTTCACCGGGGCTGGATTTCGAAACCAAGCTGTTTGCGAAGGTCAATGCCGCAGAACTGCTGCGCGAGGAACTGGCCCGGCCCGGCTACCGCTGCGATGTCATTGCGCTGGGCGCGAATACCGATCCTTACCAGCCCATCGAGCGCGAATTCCGCATCACTCGGCAGATCCTGGAAGTGCTGGCTGAATGCGAACACCCGGTGGGTATCGCCACCAAATCTTCAATGGTCGAGCGTGATCTCGACTTGCTTGCGCCTATGGCGCAGCAGCGCCTGGCGCAGGTGTTTGTGTCCATCGCCACGCTGGACCATGAAATTGCGCGCCGCCTTGAGCCGCGCGCCGTTGCACCTCAACGCCGCTTGCAAACCATCAATTCATTGAGCGAAGCGGGTGTGCCGTGCGGCGTGCTGGTGGCGCCGGTGATTCCTTTTCTCACCGATTCCGCAGTGGAAAAAGTGCTGGAGGCGGCGCGCGAGGCGGGCGCTTCGATGGCGGGCTATGTGCTGCTGCGCCTGCCTTACGAAGTGAAGGATTTGTTCAAGGCCTGGCTTGAAGAGCATTACCCGCTCAAGGCAAGCCACGTGATGAGCCGGGTGAGAGCGATGCGCGGCGGCAAAGAATACGACTCGGAATTCGGCAGTCGCATGCGCGGGGAGGGGGAATTTGCCGATTTGCTGGAGAAGCGTTTCCGTATCGCGTGCGAGCGGTTGGGTTTGAATCGAAGAGATTGGTCGCTGGATACGAAGAGGTTCAAGCCGCCGCAAAGAGGCGGGCAGTTGGCGTTGTTCTAAATTCCGGTGGTAGACCGGCGGCAGAGGAATTTATTTTAATTGAAGCCGGTGGCAGACTGGCGGTTGGTTACTTTCTTTTGGCCAGGCAAAAGAAAGTAACCAAAGAAAAGGCGCCCCGGACTCGGACTCGCGCAGCGTGGAGCGGGAAGGGGCGCAAGCTGCGGCAAGAATCACTGTAAAATGGGGCGCTATTGCTGCCGCTCCCGCACCCCAAGCTTCGCTGACCGTGTCGCGGCAGCCCCCGGTTCGCCGACTTCCCCTGCGTTCTTCAGCCAAACCGGGCACTGCGCAACTCGCGCTACGCGCTCAGACAGTGCTCGCTTCACTTCCCCCGCTTTGGCTTCGTCACTTGGCGGCTCACAGGGGGAGTAAAATTCCAAACTACGGGAAATTATTTCGACTCTGACCGCTTTTACTGCTTCCGAGGAGAGAGAGATGCCGAATAGCGACAATGAGAATGGAGCAATCTTTGGGTGGGCTAA
>DATMDB010000164.1:0-2412 GCA_035558075.1 Burkholderiales bacterium | reverse complement strand
GCGGTGCTGTTCGATCTCGACGGCACGCTTCTGGATACCGCTCCCGATCTGGTTGCTGCGGCGAATGCCATGCTGGGCGAGCTCGTGCTCCGGGAGCTTGATGCGGAGAGCATTAAAAACTTCATCGGCGGCGGCATCGCTACTTTGGTGAAACGCACGCTCGCGGCGAGTCTTGCAAACGAGCCGGATGCACAACTCATCGAGCGGGCGATGCCGCTTTATGAGAAGCATTATGCAGAAGTAATGCTTAACCAGACACGCCCCTTTCCAGGGGTGGTGGAGGGCCTGCAGGCGACGCGCGCTCAAGGCCTGCATCTGGCCTGCGTTACCAACAAAGCGGAACGATTCACGCGGCCGCTTCTCGGCGCAACCGGCCTCTTGGATTTTTTCGAGCTGCTGGTATGCGGCGACAGCCTGCCGAAGAAAAAACCCGATCCGCTGCCCTTGCGGCACGCCTGCAAGCATTTTGGCGTTGAACCTCACGAGGTGCTGTTAATCGGCGATTCGCTGCTCGACATACACGCGGCGCGCGCCGCAGGCTGCCACATCTTCTGCGTGCCCTACGGCTATAGCCGGGGCCGGAACGTGCGCGAACTGGATTGTGATGCTATAGTAGCGACGCTACGTGACGCGGCAAATCTGCTACAGACTGAACCCTGGATTGAGACATGAACTTCACGGAAAGCAAAGGATGGGCAATGAGTACCACGGGCGCCTGGCGTCCTTGGCGCAATGCTTTTTGGCGCTGAAACGCGCGTTTTTCCATCTTTTGGTTTTTTGTTTTTCCGGAGTCGTTCATGACTGAATCTGAATTCAAAGCTTTGGCTGCACAGGGTTTCAACCGCATCCCGGTGGTGCTGGAAACCTTCGCCGATCTCGATACCCCCCTGTCGGTCTATCTCAAGCTTGCCAATCAGCCGTATTCCTATCTGCTGGAATCGGTGGTGGGCGGCGAGCGTTTTGGCCGTTATTCGTTTATCGGGCTTGCGGCTGACCACCGCATCGAAGTACGCGGAAATTCGTTCAGCGAATACCGCGGCAACAGCCTGCTGCAAAAATCTGAAACGTCAGACCCACTGGCGGCAATTCAGGATTTGCAACAGCGCTTTAAAGCGGCGCGGTTACCGGGGCTTCCGCGCTTTTGTGGCGGTTTGGTCGGCTATTTTGCCTACGATACGGTGCGCTATATCGAGACCAAACTCGCCGCAACCGCAAAGCCCGATGCGCTGGACGCTCCGGACATCCTGTTGCTGTTCTCGGAACAGCTCGCGGTGGTGGATAACCTCAGCGGCAAATTGTTTCTAGTCGTGTATGCCGACCCACACGTGGGCGATGCCTACCCGCGCGCGCGGCGGCGCTTGCGCGAACTGCTGCAAGCCTTGCGCCGGCCGATGGCAATTCCCGAGCAGGTGAACGGCCGGCCAGCGCAGGTGCGCGAAGAATTCAGCGAGGGCGCATTCAAGCAGGCGGTGGAGCGCGCCAAACGTTATATTTATGACGGGGACATTATGCAGGTGGTGCTGAGCCAGCGCATGAGCCATCCTTATCATGCCTCGCCGCTTTCCCTTTACCGCGCTCTGCGGGCGCTCAATCCTTCTCCCTACATGTTTTATTTTGATTTGGGAGAGATTCACATGGTAGGCGCGTCCCCTGAAATCCTGGTGCGTCTGGAACAAGATACGGTTACCCTGCGACCGATTGCTGGCACCCGCCCGCGCGGAAAATCGCCCGCCGAAGACGAAAAGCTCGCGCAGGAATTGCTCGCCGATCCAAAGGAGTGCGCCGAGCACATCATGCTCATGGATCTCGGGCGCAATGATGTCGGGCGCGTGGCGCAGACCGGCACGGTGCGCGTGACGGAGAACATGACCATTGAAAACTACTCGCATGTCATGCACATCGTCTCGAATGTCGAGGGCAAGCTTAAAGCTGGACTCACCGCGATGGATGTTTTAAAGGCAACTTTCCCTGCGGGCACGGTGAGCGGCGCGCCCAAGGTACGCGCCATGGAAATCATAGACGAGCTGGAGCCGACCAAGCGCGGCATTTACGCCGGCGCGGTTGGCTACCTCGGATTTAACGGCGACATGGATCTGGCCATTGCTATCCGCACCGCGGTGATTAAAAATCAGACTCTGTATGTGCAGGCGGGCGCAGGCATCGTCGCCGACTCGGTGCCGGCCAGTGAGTGGCTGGAGACTTGCAACAAGGCCAAGGCGGTATTGCGCGCTGCAGAAATGGCGCAAGCCGGACTGGATAGTAAAATTGAATGATTTGAACCGCAGAGACGCTGAGAAATTCAAAACTTGCTAAGCTAAAAAACCAAAGCACTTGACCCGGAATCGTTGTGATGTTCTTGGCTAAAAAAATTATGTTTTTCTCCGCGCCGCCTGCGCGGCCTGCGCAGCCGAG
>DATMDB010000163.1:0-5366 GCA_035558075.1 Burkholderiales bacterium | reverse complement strand
GTCCTGCCGATTGTCGCTTGCCTGTCGATCCTGCTGCTGTGGCAAGCCACCCCCGCCTTCGCCGCGGGATTGGACCGCGGCGATACCGCCTGGATGCTGACCTCCACCGCGCTGGTCCTGATGATGACCATCCCGGGGCTGGCCATGTTCTACGCCGGCATGGTGCGCAAGATGAACGTGCTGGCCACCATGGCGCAAAGCTTCGGCGTCTGCTGCCTGGTCACCGTCTTGTGGATGATCATCGGCTACAGCCTGGCCTTCACCGGCTCGGGAAATTTCATCGGCAGCCTGGATCGCTTCATGCTGCATGGCCTGACTGTCGCCAGCATCAGCCCGCTCGCCGGCAGCATCCCCGAGAGCGTCTACATGTGCTTCCAGATGACCTTCGCCATCATCACGCCGGCGCTGATTTGCGGCTCGTTCGCCGACCGCATGAAATTTTCTGCATTGCTGTGGTTCATGGGCATTTGGCAGGTGCTAGTATATGCGACCATCGCGCACTGGGTGTGGGAGCCTTCGGGCTGGCTCGCCGCCCTGGGCGTGCTCGACTTCGCGGGCGGCACGGTGGTACATATCAATTCCGGTATCGCCGGCCTCGCCGCAGTGCTGGTCTTGGGCAAACGCGTGGGTTATGGCAAGGAAGCCATGCCTCCGCATAACCTGGTGCTCACCGTCATCGGCGCCTCTTTGCTGTGGGTGGGTTGGTTCGGCTTCAACGCCGGTTCCGCGGTGGCGGCTGATGGACGTGCCGGCATGGCAATGGCGGTGACCCAAATCGCCACGGCAACGGCGGCGCTCTCCTGGATGTTCACGGAGTGGGTTGTTAAGGGCAAACCCTCCGTTCTCGGCATCTGCTCAGGTGCGGTGGCAGGGCTGGTGGCCATCACACCGGCTTCAGGCTTTGTCGCTCCGATCGGCTCGCTTTGGATCGGAGTCGCAGCGGGTGTGTTCTGCTTCTTTGCTTGCACCACGGTCAAAAATATGCTCGGCTACGATGACTCGCTGGATGCTTTCGGAGTGCACTGCATAGGCGGCTTTACCGGCGCGCTCCTCACCGGCGTGTTTGCAGTGAAAGACATCGGGGGCACCGCCGGCGTGCTGGAAGGAAATCCCGGGCAGTTGCTCATCCAGTTCATCGGGGCTTCCTCGACTCTCATTTTCAGCTTCGTCATGAGCTTCATCATCTTCAAGGTGCTCGATATGGTGATGGGTATAAGGGTCACCGAAGAGCAAGAACGCGAAGGATTGGATATCGCCCTGCACGGCGAGCAAGTGTCGTAATCGTCATAACAAGTCAGTCCTCCTGAAGGGGCGCGCAAGCGCCCCTTTTTTTTCACACGCCGCTCCTGACGCGTCCGTGCGCTTTCCGTTACAATAGTCTTTCCTTTTTCAAGGCTGCATTTCCCATGGCCGTTCCCCATTTAACCGCTGCGCTTCCCGGGCAGGTGCCCGAACTGGAAATAAAACTGGTGGAGGAGGTTTCCACCGTCGAGCACTGGCTGCGCGGCCAATGGCAGGAGCGCAGCGTGCCGTTTTATGCGTCGGTGGATTTGCGCAACAGCGGTTTCAAGCTCGCGCCGGTGGACACCAATCTCTTTCCCGGCGGCTTCAACAACCTCAATCCCGATGTCATGCCGCTGTGCGTGCAGGCGGCGATGACTGCGGTGGAAAAAATCTGTCCCGACGCCAAGGGCGCGCTGATTATTCCCGAAAACCACACGCGCAACATCTTTTATCTGCAAAATGTAGCCATGCTCGCCTCCATCCTGCGCCAGGCGGGAATGAATGTGCGCATCGGCAGCTTGCTTCCCGAAATCACCGCGCCCACTGATTTGAAACTGCCCGACGGCAGCAGCCTCACGCTGGAACCGCTGGTGCGCAGGAACAAGCGCCTGGGGCTTGCCAATTTTGACCCCTGCGTGGTGGTGCTCAACAACGATTTGTCGGCGGGCGTCCCTGAAATTTTAAAAAACCTGGAACAATCGCTGTTGCCGCCCCTGCACGCCGGCTGGGCGACGCGGCGCAAATCGAACCACTTCAGCGCCTACAACCAAGTCGCCGGTGAATTCGCCAAACTCCTCGGCATTGATCCCTGGCTGATCAATTCCTATTTCGCGACCTGCGGCGAAATCAACTTCCAGGAACGACGCGGGGAAGAATGTCTGGCTTCATGGGTAGACCAGATACTAGGTGATGTCCGCAAGAAATACCAGGAATACGGCATCAAGGAAGAACCCTTCGTCATCGTGAAGGCCGATGCCGGCACCTATGGCATGGGCATCATGACGGTGAAGAATGCGTCCGAAGTGCGGGACCTCAACCGCAAGCAGCGCAACAAGATGGCAGTGGTGAAGGAAGGCCTGGCGGTCACCGAAGTCATGGTGCAGGAAGGCGTCTATACCTTTGAAAGCATCAACGAAGCGGTGGCCGAGCCCGTAGTGTACATGATTGACCATTTTGTGGTGGGCGGCTTCTACCGCGTGCATACCGGCCGCGGTACGGATGAAAACCTCAACTCGCCGGGAATGCATTTTGTACCATTGGCATTCGAGAGCCCCTGTTCGCTGCCCGATCCGACCAAGCCTGGCTGCGTACCCAACCGTTTTTATGTTTATGGCGTCGTTGCGAGGCTCGCGCTGCTCGCCGCCGCCGTTGAGCTCGAGCAAAGTGAAATAGCTTTTGACAAAGCGACCGCCTAGCGCCGCCCCATGAAATTCGCCTTTATCCTCGACCCGCTCGATTCAATCAAGCCCTATAAAGACTCCAGTTTCGCCATGATGCGTGAAGCTGCGGCGCGCGGCCACATGCTTTACTTCATGGAGCAGCAGGACATGGTTTTGCAATTGGGCAGGGTGTTGGGCCATGCGCGCAAACTCACGCTGACCGGGGATGAGGACGACTGGTACCGGGCAGGCGAAATTGAAGTAATGCCGCTTGAGCGCTTCGATGTGGTGCTGATGCGCAAGGACCCCCCATTCGACATGGAATACATCTATAGCACGTATTTGCTGGAGCTCGCCGAAGCACAGGGAGCAAGGGTTTTCAACAGGCCGAGGGCGTTGCGTGATTTCAATGAAAAGCTTGCCATCGCCAAATTCAATGAATTTACCGCGCCAAGCTTGGTTACGCGCCGGGCCGAACTGATTTTGAAATTCCTGGCGCAGCATCACGACGTGATTCTCAAACCGCTCGACGGAATGGCGGGGCGGTCCGTGTTCCGCATACGCGAAAACGATGTGAATATCAACGCCACTATCGAAATGCTCACCCAGCATGGGACACGCAGCATCATGTCGCAACGCTACATCCCGGAAGTGGTCAAGGGCGACAAGCGCGTCCTGCTGATTGACGGAAAACCGGCGCCATTTGCTTTGGCGCGCATCCCCAAGCCTGGAGAGACGCGCGCTAACCTCGCCACCGGGGGAACCGGAGTGGCGCAGCCGCTCTCGCCGCGCGACCGGGAAATCGCCGAAGCCCTGGGTCCGCAACTTGCCAAGCAAGGCTTGATTCTGGTCGGACTCGATGTAATCGGCGACTACCTCACCGAAATCAACGTCACCAGCCCCACCTGCATGCGGGAAATAACCGATCAAACGGGCTTCAACGTCGCGGGGATGATGATTGATGCGCTGGAAAAAACCGTGAGGGGTAAGGCGTGAAGCATGGGAGCAAACCCGCAGTCACCCCAACTCTCCTTCCTGATTGATTCCTCCCGAAGTGCGCGCTGGAGCGCTCTCAGATGCCGCAACCAAACCGGCTCTTATCAAAGGTGCAACCGACTGACGCGAAACCGCAAAAAAAACCGGGCGTGGACGGTGTCATGCCGTTTGACGAACGCGGTCAAATCATCATCGGCCAGGCATTCCATAAGCGCCTGGAATTTCTGGAAAAAGATACGGTGATTCGGGAAACTCTATAAAGGCAACGGTATCCCGGTATTGCTGTTTTGTTGAAGTCGCTGGAGTAAACTTAATTTAGGAGATTTTTTATTTAGGAGCTGAAATGGTGGGCATACTGATTGTCGCGCATGGCACCCTTGGCGAAAGCCTGATCCACTGCGCAAGCCATGTCATGGGCAGCCGCCCGCCGGAATTAATGCAAATCGGGGTGACGGTGCATGACGACCCGCAGGCGATCTTGCCGCAGGCCCTGAAGCTGGTGAAACAACTCGACCAGGGTAAGGGCGTGCTGGTGTTAAGCGATTTATACGGCGCGACGCCATGCAATATCGCGTCCAAACTGCTGGTTCCGGGAAAAGTGGAAGGGGTGGCGGGCGTCAATCTGCCGATGCTGATTCGCGCGCTCACCTATCGCAACGAGCCGCTGAAAACGATAGTGGAAAAAGCACTTTCCGGCGGCTGCGAAGGCGTACTGCACATCACCACGGACAGCTGTAATGCCGCAACGGGAAGCTGACATCATCAACAAGCTGGGGCTGCACGCACGCGCCGCCGCCAAGCTCACCCAGCTTGCCGGCCGCTTCAAGAGCGATATTTGGCTGTCGCGCAATGGCCAGCGCGTCAACGCCAAAAGCATTATGGGCGTGATGATGCTTGCGGCAAGCAAAGGAAGCTCGATTAGAATCGAAACCAGCGGCGAGGACGAAAACGAAGCGTTGCAGGCATTGCTGGACCTGATCGGGAATTGCTTTGGGGAAGGCGAATGACGCGGTAAGGTGTTAGGAGTAAGGGGTGAGGGGTAACAACACGATTGCCCACCTCACTCCTTACCCCTCACTCCTCACGGGATTTTGCGATGAGCTTCACCATGCACGGCATCGGGGTATCCGAAGGCATCGCCATCGGCCAGGCGCATTTGCTTTCACACGCCACGCTGGAGGTTGCGCATTACACCGTGCGCGAACAGGAAGTGGCGGAAGAAATCGTGCGCTTTGATGCCGCGATCAAGGAAGTGCAGACAGAACTTCAAACCCTCCATGAAAACATGGCGGCCAGCGCCCCCGCCGAGCTCGCCGCTTTCCTCGACCTGCACCGGATGATTCTCTCCGACCCTGTTATCTCCAAAGCCGCGCGGCAACGCATCGAACAACAGCGCTGCAACGCCGAGTGGGCGCTCAAGCAGCAAATGGACGAACTGCTCGAGCGGTTTGACCAGATCGAAGATCCCTACTTGCGCGAGCGCAAGACCGATGTGGTCCAGGTAGGCGAACGCGTGCTTAAGGCGCTGATGGGTCACCCGGGACACGTGCCCCCGCCTGCCGACCTCGAGCAGAACAGCATCCTCGTTGCGCATGACTTGAGTCCGGCGGAACTCATTCTGTTCAAGCAGCATCGCTTCGCCGCCTTCGTTACCGAGATCGGCGGGCCGATGTCGCACACTGCGATTGTCGCGCGCAGCCTGAACGT
>DATMDB010000162.1:0-12092 GCA_035558075.1 Burkholderiales bacterium | reverse complement strand
CGGAAAGTTGGATATTCTGTTTAATTTCCGTTTTTCCACGGCGAGCAGTATTGAGTCCCTGAAATCCCGGGTGCGCAGCGTGCTCGACCGGCATGGCCTCGACTATGAGTTGGATTGGACGCTGTCTGGAAAACCCTATCTGACGCCAAAAGGACAGCTTGTGGAAGCAGTGAGCCGTGCAGTGAAATCGGTAACCGGTGTAATCTCCGAGCTGTGCACCTCGGGTGGCATTTCTGACGGCCGCTTTATCGCGGAAATCTGCCCGCAAGTGGTGGAACTGGGCCCGCTCAATACCACTATCCATAAACTGAATGAATGTGTAGCCATCGCCGACATCGAGTCTTTGAGCGAGATTTACCGGCAGGTTTTGGTAAATTTGTTGGCGGATGCTTGAACACAGCCAGATTGCGTACCGTGCACGATCTGTTGCGCTTCGCAGTAAACCGATTCAATCAAGCAGGCTTAAGTTTTGGTCATGGCACGCACAATGCACGTGATGAGGCTGCATACCTTATCCTGCATACCTTACAGTTGCCGCTCGACCAGCTGGAACCGTGTTTGGATGTTCCCCTCAACCGCAAGCAGATTAAAGCGGTACTTAAAGTCTTGCGGCAACGGGCAGTAATGAAAATCCCGGCCGCGTATCTTACGCACGAAGCCTGGCTGGGAGATTTGCAGTTTTATATAGACCAGCGCGCAATCGTGCCGCGCTCCTTTATTGCCGAGCTGCTGCGGGAAAGGCTTAAACCGTGGATCAAGGACGCGCGCGCCATAACGGCGGCACTCGATTTATGTACCGGTTCCGGCTGCCTGGCGATTCTCATGGCGCAGGTTTTCCCCAATGCCGCGATTGATGCCATTGATATTTCCCGCAAAGCGCTGGCAGTCGCCCGGCGCAATGTCGGCGCTTATGGACTTCAGGACAGGATCAATTTGATCCAATCGGATCTCTTCAAAGCATTGCGCGGATGCCGCTATGACTTAATCGTCGCCAACCCGCCTTATGTCAGCGCCCAAGCCATGCGCATCCTGCCGACGGAATTCCGCCATGAGCCGCAGCTCGCCCTGGACGGCGGCAAGGATGGGCTCGCTTACGTGCGCCCTATTCTGCAATCCGCGGCCAGGCATTTGGGTAAAAACGGCCTGCTGGTGGTCGAGATCGGCCATAACCGCAAGACTCTGGAACGCGCCTTTCCGAAAACTGAGTTTACCTGGCCGCATACCAGCGCAGGCGATGAATATGTCTTTCTGCTCAAACATCATCAGTTGTCTTAAATTCTGTAAGACCTAACTAAAATTCATGCGCTTGACTTGCTTATAAGTTTCCAATATAAAACAGGTCACTAGTGATGATAATTCACAACCGACGGCAATGCCGCAGATTGCTAAAGGGAGGATTTCATTGGGCTTTGCTCGCCTTTTTGGCGCGTTCCTGCTAGGTGTAATTTTCCCAATTGCCTCTTATGCTGCGGTAGCGGATGAGGTCAAAACCATACTGGAGCAAGGAAAATCCAAAGAAGCCTATGAGCTCGGCAGGCAACACCCGGAGCAGCTGGGCGATCCGGTTTTTGACTACTATTACGGGGTAGCGGCTATTGACGCCGGCCACGCCGGCGAAGGCGTGCTGGCGCTGGAACGCTACATCATCAATTTTCCCGGTAATACCAGCGCCCGCCTGGAACTTGCGCGCGGCTATTACGTGCTCGGCGAGTATGCAAGGGCCGGCGAAGAATTCAGGGAAGTTTTAAAAACCAACCCGCCCACTGCGGTGAAAGTCAACATTCAGCGCTATCTTGACGCCATCCGTGCGCGTGAATCGCGCTATAAGACAAGCGGCACCGCTTTCGTAGAAGCCGGATTTGGCTATGACAGCAATGTCAACGCCGGCGTGGACAATGCCAACATCTCCCTGCCGGTGTTTGGCGCGGTCACCGTCCTAAATACAGGGGTAAAGGCGCATTCCCGGTTTGAATATTTCGCGGTCGGCGGTCAAATGTCGCAACCTGTGGCCCCCGGGGTTGCCGTTTTCGGGGGCGGCTCATTCGACACTAAGTTCAACAGCGACGCCAACCAGTTCGACCAGCGCAACCTCAATCTCAATCTCGGACTCAGCGCCATCAAGAACAAGAATCTCTATCGCCTGACCGGCTCCTATAGTCGCATTGACGTAGACAACGCTTTGTTCCTGCAGGCGCCCGCCGGCACCGTCGAATGGCTTTACCAATACGACGAGCTGCAAACCTTCAACACCTACGCGCAGGCCACCACTCTGCGCTACGAGGGCACCAACAATGTGCGCGATTCGAATTTTTATTCTCTCGGCTTGGGTTACCGCAAAGCATTCATCAGCAAGTGGCAGCCGCTTTTCAATATGACGGTGAATTATTCCAGGGAGGACAATATCTCCGGCGGACGCGAAGATCTGTCCCGCGACATTTACAGTGGACGCGTGGCATTTGGCGTCACTCCTTTCCCCAAATGGGCGGTCAACGTGGGCGGCGTCGTGCAACTGAGCCAATACCGAGCCCCGGATTTGTTCCTTGCCACGCGCCGCCGCGATGTGTATTATTCAGGTGACGCGAGCATCAGCTACGCCTTCACCTCAAACCTCAGCGCCCGCGTTGAATACCTGTACAATCATAATCATTCCAACCTCGCGCTGTTTGAATACCATCGCGACGTTGCGGCATTCAAACTGCGTTACGATTTCAAGTGAGGCTTGCCATGAAAACGTTCAAAACCAGCTTACTTTTGACTGCTTCATTAGCTCTTGGTACCGTGGCTCATGCCGAGGTTGTCGGCCGGGTACTGATGGCTGCGGGCGACACCTCTGTGATCCGCGATAGCCTGGAGCTACGCGTTGCAGTCGGTTTCCCCGTTGAAGGCAAAGATACCCTCAGAACCGGGTCCGCAAGCAATATGCAGATCCGCTTTACCGACGAAAGTATCGTATCGATGCGCGACCAAAGCCTGCTGAAAATTGACGAATACCAATTCACCGGCAAGCAAGATGGCCTGGAAAAAGCCTTTTTCAACCTTTTGAAAGGCGGCTTCAGAACGATTACCGGCTTGATTGGCCGGGTCAACAAAACTAATTACGGGGTGAAAACCGCAACCGCCACCATCGGCATTCGCGGCACCAACTTTGCGCTGCTCCTGTGCGCTGCAGGCAGCTGCGGTGCAGCGGCCAAAGACGGGCTTTACGGCGGGGTGAGCGGCGGAATCATTGCGGCAACCAATAACACCGGAGAGTATCAGTTCGGCTCAGGTGATTATTTCTATGCGCCAACCCAGGACGCCCCGGTGAAAAAACTGATTGGCCCACCGGGATTCTTCGCCGATCCATTGGCCGGGCAGAGTCGCGGCGGAATCCAGCAGGCGTCTTCCACCGGCACCGGCAGCGAGCAGGTGCAAAACGGTGGCGCCGGTTCAGACAGCCGGCCGAATAACGTCACTCCTCCCCCGCCGCAGCAGAGTTTCGTGGTGACGGAAAACAAAACCTCAAGCGGTGCGCCTGGCGTTCTTCCAAATATTGTGGCCACCATGTTGCCTACCAGCGGGACAGCAGTGCAGTTCCCATTTGTCAGCGGGACAGTTGAACTTCCCTCGGGGCCTATCCCCCTTTCCAGTGGCGGCACCCTCATCGTGAATTTCATGTTAAAACAAATTGGTCTGAACCCAGCTACGCCGATTACGTTCTCGGCCGGGGTAGTGAACTATTCGATGAACAGTTTGAGCGCGAGCTATGCGTCACCATCGAATATCTCGGGTACTTTGTCTGGTAATTGCACGAATGGAGCCTGCACTACTGGCTCCCTGGCCTCGGGCACGGTTAACGGGCAATTTACTGGCACAACTGGCGCGGGACTGGGGATCACACTTAATGCACCACTTATCACATCCCTTGCCCCGGCGGTGGCGCTTACTGCCGTCAAATACAGTTGTCCGACATGCTGACCCGTACCGGGGAGCATTTGTAAACGGGGTTTACACTCATTCTACTTTTATGCGGTGTGGGAGATCGGGGACGCCGGCGGAGTCTGCCCACGCCATAATTCGCGCCAACTCGTTTTTTCCGAGCTCGAACCACTGCCCCCTTTCCAGGCGCGGCGGCAGGCTTATCGTTCCGAAGCGCACGCGCATCAGGCGGCTGACGGTAAATCCCAGCGCTTCAAATATCCTGCGCACGACGCGATTGCGGCCTTCCTTGAGCACAATACGATACCAGTGATTCGCGCCCGCACCGCCTTGATCCTCGATGCTTTCAACCTTCGCCAGCCCGTCTTCAAGCTGAACACCTTTTCTAAGCCGCCGCATTTGTTCGGGCTTTAATCTGCCGACGATTCTTACCGCATATTCGCGCTCGACTTCGAATTTAGGATGCATCAAACGGTTTGCCAGCTCGCCTGAGTTGGTAAATATCAACAGTCCCGAAGTGTTGTAATCAAGACGCCCTATTGCAATCCATTTCGCGCAACGGATGGATGGCAGTTTAACAAATACGCTTGGCCGCCCTTGGGGGTCAGCGCGGGTTACGATTTCCCCTTCCGGCTTGTGGTACACGATGATGCGCGGCAATTCGGAGACAAACCTGAGATTGATAATGCGTTTATCAACGCGCACTGTGTCATGGGGGTCAACCCGCAAACCTATCGTCGCGACCCTGCCGTTTACCGTGACCCGTCCGCTTTGTATAAGCTGTTCCATATTGCGGCGCGATCCTAATCCTACCTGCGCCAGCATTTTTTGCAGCTTGTGCGTGGTCTGGCGCGACCGGCCTGCGGCGTTCATGAATTCGAAAGCGGCTGGAATCAGAACAGGCGGCGATCCAGGACGGCTTGCCCGAGCGTGCCGCTGTCCACATGCTCGAGTTCGCCACCCACCGGCAATCCGCGCGCAATGCGGCTCACTTTCATGCCGCGGGGCTTAAGCAATTCGTTGATATAGTGCGCGGTCGCTTCTCCTTCGACCGTGAAATTAGTTGCAAGTACCACTTCTTTTACAATCCCATCCTGGGCGCGCTTGAGAAGCTTTTCGAGATGAATTTCTTTCGGTCCAATGCCATCCAGCGGCGACAAGCGCCCCATCAGCACGAAATAAAGGCCCCGATAGCACTGCGTCTGCTCCATCATCAGCAAATCGGCGGGAGTTTCCACCACACATAGCAGGCTTGCATCTCTCTTGGCTGAACTGCAAAGACCGCATATTTCCTGTTCGGTGAAGCTGTTGCATTTTTGGCAATGCCTGATGTGTTCCAGCGCTCCGCGCAGGGCGTCAGCCAGCCGCGACGCGCCGGCTTGGTCGCGCTGAAGCAGATGGTAAGCCATGCGTTGCGCCGACTTGGGCCCTACTCCCGGCAGGCAGCGCAGCGACTCGATGAGCTGTTCAAGGCTGGAAGGAGTATTCATGAATGAAGAAGTGAAGAGGTGAATGAGTGCATGATATGAGGTGGACTATGTTTTGCTCTTGACTGCTTTTACTCTTCCACTTCATTCATCTCACTCACCTCAAAAAGGAAGTCTGAAGCCCGCGGCGAGCCCGCTCATTTTTTCCTGAATCGCCGTTTCCACTTTGCTTACTGCATCGTTCATCGCTGTGGTGATCAAGTCTTCAAGCATTTCTTTGTCCTCACCCAGCAGGCTTCGATCTATGACAAGGCGCTTCACATCATGACGGCAGGTCATGGTCACTTTCACCATGCCGGCCCCTGATTGCCCCTCTACCTCGACAGCAACCAATTGCTCCTGCATCCTTTTCATGTTTTCCTGCATTTGCTGGGCTTGTTTCATGAGGTCGCTCAAACCGTTTTTTATCATGTTCTGCTCCAAAGCCGCTATTGAATGGGTTTTATCGAAGAATCTATTACCTTGGCGTCAAAGTTTTCCACCAGCTCGCGAACGAAAGGGTCTTTCTCGATTGCCTGGATTGCGGACATTTGCCGTTCTTGTTTCTCGCGGTGTTCATTTTCAGCAGGTGTGTTCCCGCTTCCGCCGCCAATGGCAAAAGCGACAGTTATACGCTCACTAAAATAATCGTGAAGCGCGAGTTTTAATTTTTCCTGGTAGGATTTTTCCAGCAAGTGCTTATGCGGTTCAGGAATGCGCAGCTGGAGGCCGCCGCCATCGTAACCCGCCAATTCACAATGTTGCGCCAGCATCTTGGCCATGCCTCCCAGCTTTAGTTGAGCTACCAGGGCTGGCCAGTCTCCGTCAAAGCGGTTTTTTTTTAATCCGCTATCGGTTGCGGTCTTGGCCGGCCCGCTGCTGCTGCCTGCTTCAAGCAGCGATGCCTGCTGCGGCTTGGGCCAAGCGGGCTTTTTTTCATCAGGATGCGCTACAGGACCATCTGCGGGCATGAACGCCAGCATGCGCAATAGAGTCATGCTGAAACCGGCTTCCTCATCTGGCGCAAGGTCAATCTCATTGCGCCCGCGCAGCGCGATATCGTAAAACAACTGCACATCTTGAGGATTAAAAGCATGAGCCAGTTCAAGAATCTGCGCCCGCTCCGGCATATCCATACCGATAGCTTCAGGGACGGCTTGTGCCAGTGCGATTCGCTGCAACAGCGTGGCCAAATCCTGCAGGGCCGCTTCCAGCGCAAGGCTACGGCTCGTCATTTGTTCCACTTGTGCGATAAGCCCTGCCCCATCGTGTTTCAGCAGCGCCCGTAAAATCTCGAACAGGTATGTTTGGTCAATTGCGCCCAGCATCTCGCGCACGGCGGCGTCGGTTATCTTGCCTGCATTGTGTACGATCGCCTGGTCAAGCAGGCTTAAGGCGTCGCGCATGCTACCCTGCGCGGCACGCGCTATGAGCAGCAGCGCTGAAGACTCGCCGGAAATTTTCTCTTTGTCCAGTATCTGTTGCAGATAGCCGGCAATTACCGGGGAGGGAATCTGTTTTAAATTGAACTGTAGGCAACGCGAGAGCACCGTGACCGGTATTTTTTGCGGATCGGTGGTGGCAAGAATAAATTTTACATGCTCGGGCGGCTCTTCCAGGGTTTTCAGCATGGAATTGAATGCCTTGGCGGAAAGCATGTGTACTTCGTCAATAATGTAGATCTTGAAGCGCGCCCGTGTAGGCGCGTACTGCGCGTTATCCAATACCTCGCGCATGTTGTCTATGCCGGTGTTAGAAGCGGCATCAAGCTCGAGCAAATCGATGAAGCGGCCCGAGTCAATTTCCAGGCACGCAGCGCAGCGCCCGCACGGAATCGCGGTGATGCCGCTTTCGCAGTTAAGCGCCTTGGCGAGTATGCGCGCCAGCGTGGTTTTGCCCACACCGCGTGTGCCAGTGAAGAGATAGGCATGATGGAGGCGCTGCTGACTTAAGGCATTTATGAGGGCTTTGACGACATGTTCCTGCCCGACCAGCTCAGTAAAGGTTTTGGGACGCCATTTGCGCGCCAGAACGTGGTTTGCAGACACTGCTGCTAATTAAAGTGAATTTGAAAACGGACCAGATGAAGATTCATGCCCGGGTTGGGCGCCCTGATGCTGGCGTTAGACAAATGCTGGAAGCGATAGCCGAGATCATAAATGCCGTGTTCCCCAAAGCGCAGGCCGATGCCGACGTGATCGCCGAATAGAAAGGCCGTGCCCGACCTCTTGTCGGCGGTAATGGTAGTGCGCGACCACAGGTGCGCGCCCACCCCAACCTCAAAATAAGGTGCAAGATTTGTAAGATCGGTTTGCTGGTAGCGCAACGTCGGGGTCACACTGATATCCGCAACATCATTGTTGACCGGCGAGCCGCTGCGCCCGTGCAAAATGCCGGCCGAAACATCCCAGTATCCGCCAAGATGCCAGCCGTACGCGGGAAACCATTGTTTGTTCCAATCCCATTGCAGTCCAACACGTGCCACATCCACCCTCTCACCGTGGCCTCCTTCCAAAGACAAACTGTCAACCGCGATTGCATTAAAACTGGCGCTCGCGAGAGATATCAAAATAATGATCCTGATTTTTTCCATTCTGCGTTTAACCTCAGGATGAGTAACTCAGCGGGCATCATAAAGCAAAAACAAAATGGAGGCGAGCCTTGCCCCCGGCACTTGCAGAATATAGCTGTGGCTGCTTCCTTCCGGACCTGACCAGGTTCACTATCGTGCAACGCGGGGAGGCCCGCCGTAAGAAATTTGTACATATTATGCACGTATACCCCTTGCCCCGCCAAAAGATTCCGCTGCGGTCTTTACAAACGCGCTGTTTAGTGCTTCTATGTTAGATAAAAGCGAGAATGAATGCCAGACGCGTCCGGCGCGGATGTGTCGCCCGAATTAATTCGCGGAAGATCTAAGGAGGAACCGCCATGTCAGACGACAAGCCGTTACGCCAGTCCAAGGAGGAACAGTCTGCCGATATCTCCGAAGCGCAGATCGCAGTGCATTGGCAGGAACAGGACTATTACTCGCCGCCGAAAAGCTTCGTTGCCCAAGCCAATCTGACCGATGTGGGTGTTTTCGAGCGCTTCTCGCTCGACAAGTTTCCCGAGTGTTTCACGGAATTTGCTTCCCTGCTTGACTGGTACAAAAAATGGGACAAGACGCTTGATTCCAGCAATCCTCCCTTCTGGCGCTGGTTCGTAGGCGGCAAGATCAACGCCTGTTACAACTGCGTCGACCGCCACCTCGCCAAACACAAGAACAAGACGGCGATCCATTTCGTGCCCGAGCTGGAACACGAGGCGATCCAGCACGTCACCTATCAGGAGCTTTTCGTCCGCGTGAATGAGTTCGCAGCTCTGCTACGCGACTTTTGTGGCTTGAAAGCGGGCGACCGGGTGACATTGCACATGCCGATGGTGGCAGAACTGCCGATTACCATGCTCGCGTGTGCGCGGCTCGGCGTCATTCACTCGCAGGTATTCAGCGGCTTCAGTGGCAAGGCCTGTGCCGATCGCGTTGTCGATTCCGAGAGCCACGTGCTGATCACCATGGACGGCTATTACCGCGCCGGGAAGCTGCTCGACCACAAGGAGAAGGCGGACATCGCGGTCACCGAAGCCGCCAAGGATGGCCATAAAGTCAACAAGGTGCTGATCTGGCAGCGGCACCCAGGGAAATACTCGAGCCCGACGAAGCTCGTGGAGGGGCGCGACGTCATTGTCAACGATCTTCTCAAGAACTACCGCGGTAAGCGCGTCGAGCCTGCGCAGATGCTGGCCGAGGCGCCGCTCTTCCTCATGTACACGAGCGGCACCACCGGGAAGCCCAAGGGTTGCCAGCACTCCATCGGCGGCTACCTCGCCTACGTCACCTGGACCTCCAAGTACATCCAGGACATCCATCCGGAGGATGTCTACTGGTGCATGGCGGACATCGGCTGGATCACGGGCCATTCCTACATCGTTTACGGTCCGCTTGCGCTTGCCGCTTCTTCAGTCGTATACGAAGGGTTGCCAACCTATCCCGATGCCGCACGGCCTTGGCGCATCGCCGAGGAATTGGGCATCAATATCTTCCACACTTCGCCAACGGCAATCCGCGCGCTGCGGCGCGAAGGACCCGAGGAACCGGCGAAGTATAACCACCACTTCAAACACATGACGACGGTGGGCGAGCCGATCGAGCCCGAGGTCTGGAAGTGGTACCACAAGGTGGTTGGCAAGGGCGAGGCGGTGATCGTGGATACCTGGTGGCAGACGGAAAACGGCGGGTTCCTATGCAGCACTGTCCCAGGAATCCACAAGATGAAGCCCGGCAGCGCGGGTCCCGGCATCCCGGGCATTCATCCAGTCATCTACGACGACGAGGGCAAGGAACTGCCGGCCGGCTCGGGTAAGGCGGGCAACATCTGCATCCGCAACCCGTGGCCCGGGGGCTTCCAGACCATCTGGAAGGATCCGGACCGCTTCGTCAAACAGTACTACGCGCGCTACTGCAGGAATCCCAAAAGCAAAGAGTGGCGCGACTGGCCCTATATGGCTGGTGACGGCGCAGTGCAGGCGGTGGATGGTTACTTCCGTATACTCGGCCGCATCGACGACGTAATCAATGTGGCCGGCCATCGCCTCGGCACTAAGGAAATCGAGTCGGCCGCTCTGCTCGTACCCGAGGTCGTGGAATCGGCGGTGGTGCCGGTTGCTGACCCAATCAAGGGCAAGGTGCCCGACCTCTACGTCTCATTGAGGCCGGGTTTGAAAGCGTCCAAGGAGCTCGCGGCCAAAGTCTCGGCAGCAATCGTTTCCGAGATCGGCGCAATCGCCAGGCCGCGCGAGGTAATCATCGTCCCCGACATGCCCAAGACCCGTTCGGGCAAGATCATGCGCCGGGTGCTCGCGGCGATATCCAACCACCAGGACCCGGGCGACGTGTCCACCCTCGCCAATCCTGAGGTCGTCGACAAGATTAGGGAGTTGGTGAAGTAGCGAAGCACGCCGTCGAGCGGGCTTCGTTTCTGTACGGGACGCTGGTCGTGCTAAAACCCGCTCCTCGCGGAGAGATGACCGACAACAACCGAAAGAAGCTGTTAAATAAAAGCAGGTAAGTAGCACTGCCAAAAAAAGGGCGTGGGATTGCGCCCTTTTTTGTTTTTATAGCTACGCTCACAGCTATAATGCTTTTGTGACTTGTTTATTTGCATGAGGACACCATGATCTCTTCAATGATTAGGGGACAACGCTTGGTGGCGCTGTTCCTGCTGGGGTGCCTACTGTTCAACTATCCTTTGCTTTATCTCTTTAACAGCAACAGCCAGATCTTCGGTATCCCTCTGCTCTACGCCTATATCTTTGCCGCTTGGGCACTGCTGATCGGCTTGATGGCCTGGGTCATGGAGCGGACAGGCCACAAGAAAGACTGACCAGGACGCAGGGGGCAAAAGTGCTGCCAGGCTGGGTCATCATCGTTACCTCTTTCGCCTATCTCGGCATTCTTTTCGCAATCGCTTATTACGGCGACAAGCGCGCAGATGCTGGGCGCAGCATCATCGCCAATCCGTATGTATATTCCCTGTCGCTTGGCGTTTACGCCACCGCCTGGACTTTCTATGGCAGCGTAGGCCGGGCGGCAAGCAACGGCGTAGGCTTTTTGCCGATTTATCTCGGCCCTACTCTGATGATCGCCCTATGGTGGCTGGTGTTGCGAAAAATCATACGCATCAGCAAGGTCAACCGCATTACCTCGCTGGCCGATTTCATCGGTTCACGCTACGGCAAAAGCGCGTTGCTTGCAGGGCTTGCTTCGGTTATCGCGGTGGTCGGTATCGTTCCCTACATTTCATTGCAACTTAAAGCGGTATCCACCAGTTTCACCATACTTTTGCAGTACCCCCAAATCATCATGCCGATCAAACTTGGGGCGGTGCCGGTCTTGAGTGATACCGCGTTTTATGTGGCTTTATTGCTGGCCGCGTTCACTATTCTGTTCGGTACTCGGCATCTGGATGCGTCGGAACGCCATGAAGGCATGGTGGCGGCGATTGCTTTTGAATCGCTGGTGAAACTTTTGGCTTTTCTGGCAGTAGGATTTTTCGTCACCTTCGGTATTTATAACGGTTTCGCGGATATTTTCGCACACGCCGCCGCCAATCCGAATTTGCGACCGTTGCTTACTCCCCTGGATGGAGTCGCCGGAAGCTACGGCAGCTGGGTTTGGCTGACGATACTGTCGATGTTCGCGATCATGTTTCTGCCACGGCAATTCCAGGTATCTGTCGTGGAAAACGTAGACGAAAATCACTTGAACAAAGCAATCTGGCTGTTTCCCCTCTACATGCTGGCCATCAATATTTTCGTGTTGCCCATGGCTTTCGGGGGGTTGATGCATTTTCCAACAGGTGTCGTGGATGCCGATACCTTCGTGCTCACGGTACCGATGGCGGAACGGCAGCAGGGTCTGGCGTTACTGGTTTTTATCGGCGGCCTGTCTGCGGCTACCGGCATGGTGATCGTTGAAACCATCGCGCTTAGCACTATGTTGTGCAACGACCTAGCGATGCCGGTGCTGTTGCGAATGAAGATGTTGCGCTTGACCGAGCGCAGGGATTTGAGCAGTCTGCTGCTTGGCATCCGGCGCGGAGCCATTGTGCTGGTGCTGCTGCTGGGTTACGGTTATTTCCGCTTGGCCGGAGAAGCTTATGCGTTGGT
>DATMDB010000161.1:0-4566 GCA_035558075.1 Burkholderiales bacterium | reverse complement strand
AAGCTCGGCATTGATCGCGCAAAACAAGTCGTGGCCTACGACAGCGCGGGTGGCGCGTTCGCCGCGCGGCTGTGGTGGATGCTGCGCTGGCAAGGACATTCCCGGGTCGCGGTGCTCGACGGCGGATTCCCGAAGTGGCTCGCAGAAAAACGCCCCGCAAGCAGTGAAGTGCCGCGCATCGAGCCGGTCAGGTTCTATCCCAAGCCGCAAAACAACTCGGTTGACGTACGTTTTGTCGAAACGCATCTGGAGCAAGGCGACATGTTGTTGATTGATGCGAGGAGCCCCGAGCGCTACAACGGCAGCGTTGAGCCGCTCGACCCGGCGGCGGGACATATTCCCGGCGCACTCAATCATTTTTTCAAGAACAACCTCGATAAAGGCTGCTTCAAATCCCCCAAAGCGTTGCAGCAGTCATTTTTGGAATTGCTTGACAACACTGTGCCGCAAAATGTGGTGCACACCTGCGGCTCGGGCGTGACAGCGTGCCAGAATGTACTGGCGATGGAAATCGCGGGCCTTCACGGTTCGAAGCTCTATCCGGGTTCGTGGAGCGAGTGGTGCAGCGATCCGCGGCGTCCAATGATTACCAAGTAACAAACCCGTGACCGGGCTCGCCGACCTTATTCTTGTAGTTCATTTCTGTTTCGTGCTGTTCGTGATCTTCGGGCTGTTGCTAATATGGCTGGGCGCGGCGCGGGGTTGGCGTTGGGTGCGTAACTTCTGGTTTCGCATTGCGCACCTTGCCGCAATACTCTTCGTGGCGGGAGAATCGGTTGCGGGCATGGTCTGTCCCTTGACCGTGTGGGAAGACGCCTTGCGCGGCAGAGGCCACGAATCAAGTTTTATTCAGCGCTGGGTAGGCAGGCTTCTTTACTATGATTTTCCCGAATGGGTTTTTATCGCGGCGTACCTGCTGTTCGCCCTGGCTGTGGTGATTACCTTCATCCGCATCAAACCCGAGCGCCCCTGAAAATTATTACACTTCGAATTCCTGCAAATTCTCGGCATTAAGTTGACAGAACCCCGGTCGCTCGCGCCGCAGGCTTACAGCCCACATGGCTTGACTTTTGCGCAACCCAATCTTATGCAGTAATCTCTCAATTCACTTGGACCGAAATGCCTGCCAGGCCGCTTGTGACCATCAGAATTAAAATGGCGTTCATTGTCACCGCTTTTTTTATCGCGGTAGCAGCTTTAATTTTGTCATTGCAGTTCTTCAAGCTGAGTGGTGAAATCAAGGATGAGATTTCCGACCACCTTTTTAATCGGGTATCCGAAGAAACAGCGAATTTGGATGAATTGATTGCTGCCAGAAAGAATGTTATTGCCGATGCCGGCAAAGCTCTGCCCACGGGCATTGCCGACAAACCAGCGGAACTTCAGAAATACATCGAAGGCCGGAAAGTATTGCTGGGTCTCTTTGATTCCGTGTACGTGGCCTCGACCAAGGGGGACGTCATTGCCTACGCACCGGCGAATCCGCGGGCAGCTGGCACTAACCTTTTAAATCGCGCCTATTTCCAGCAAGTCCTAGCCACCCGCAAGCCCCAGATCTCTCAGCCGCTGATGGGCTTAATTATCAGGGTTCCAATCGTCACCATGGTAGCGCCGGTCCTGGACCAGCAAGGGGAAGTACTCTTGGTCATGGGTGGAGTGATGCAACTTCTGAAGCCCAACATTCTTGGCAAGATCGCCGAGGAGAAGGCAGGCAAGACAGGTTATTTTTTCCTGTTTACCAAGGATGGCATGATGATTGAGCACCCCCAAAAGGACCTCATCCTGACGTACCTCAATACTAACACCGATTCGGTTAGCGTAAAGGCGATGAACGGGTTCGAGGGCACGCAGGAAGGCGTTAATGCTTATGGTCTGCATGCGCTTTTCAGTTTCAAGGGACTGACCACGACAAACTGGGTGCTCGGCGCGGTGCTTCCCGTCGAAGAGGCATTCGAGGCGGTTTTCCGCACCGAGCGCGAAATGGCCTGGACCCTGGCAGGCGCAACTCTGCTGCTTGGGCCGCTGGTGTGGTTCGTGATGCTTAGGCTCACCTCGCCGCTTGGCGTCTTGCACAAAACGATTCGGGCCATCCGTCAGAACCCGGAAACTCTAGAACAGGTCCCGGTTAGCAGCAATGACGAAATCGGCGAGCTGGCCGAGAGTTTTAATCAAATGGTACTGGAACTTAAAGAGCGCCAAACGCAGCGTTGGGTTGCGGAAGAAAAGCTCAAATACCTGGCGTACTACGACCCGCTGACGGGCCTTCCGAATCGCACACTGTGCCACGACCGCCTCGAGCAGGCGATAGCTCAAGCACATCGCCACAACCACAGAGTAGCAGTCGGCTGTCTCGATCTGGATCAGCTTAAGATCGTCAATGACAGCCTCGGTCACAGTGCGGGCGACGAGATGCTGAAGACGGTGGCCGATCGCATAAAGGCTTGTATGCGAAAAAGCGATACTGTGGCGAGATTGGCTGGCGACGAATTCGTGCTGATTTTTTCCGACCTCCCTAATCCAGAGATCAGCGTCAAGACAGCCGAGCAGGTTACCGATGCGATTCCCCACAATCCGCAAATTCTCGGGACAGTGCAGAGAATTCTCGAGAATATTTCAACGCCGATGAAATTGGCAGGGCGCGATCTTACTGTTACATGCAGCATTGGATTGAGTTTCTGGCCCCAAGATGGCCCGGATGTCGAGACTCTGTTGCAGAATGCCGACGCCGCCATGTACCGTGCAAAGGAGCTGGGACGCAATAATTTTCAGTTTTATACCGCGGAAATGAACACCGGCGCCAGCGAGCGGTTGTCTCTCCAAACCATGCTCCGGCGTGCGTTGGAACATGAAGAGTATCTCCTATATTACCAGCCCAAAATCGATCTCAAGAATGGGCGCTTGTCCGGAATTGAAGCACTGATTCGCTGGAACAGCTCCGAAATGGGACTGGTGCAGCCATTCAAGTTCATTCCCATTCTTGAAGAGACCGGGATGATTATTGACGTTGGCAAGTGGGTCATGGAGAAAGCCGTTTCAGACCATGCGCGATGCTTGGCAGAGCATCCGGATTTCCCCCGTATTGCCGTGAATATTTCGCAGATGCAACTGCGTGACGAAAAGTTCGTCGAGACGGTGAAAAAAGCTGTAGAAAAATCGGCGAACGCTGGCGCCGGGTTGGATTTCGAGATAACCGAGAGCTTGATCATGAAAGACATTGAGCCAACTATTTCTAAACTCAGGGCGATCAGGGAGATGGGCATCGGGATTGCCATTGACGATTATGGCACTGGTTATTCTTCGCTGAACTATTTGGCAAAGCTGCCCATCAATGCGTTAAAGGTGGATCGAACGTTCATAATGAATATCGGCAACAAATCTGAGGATATGACGATCGTGTCATCCATTATTTTACTTGCGCATTCCTTTGGTCTGAAGGTAATTGCCGAGGGCGTTGAAACCCATGAACAGTTGAAGATCCTTACCTTGCTGAAGTGTGATGAGGCTCAGGGCTATCTCATCAGCCGGCCAATACCGATGGACAAACTGCTGGAATGGAAAGCGCGGTTCAGCTTTGAGGCAATAAAGACAGACCAAAGGGGTTCTGGTGCAACAACTTAACGACCCTACGACGGCGAGTGGTTTGAACAGCTGTCTGATAAGTTGAAAATCAGAGCACAGCCTACAATATCTTGCGGTTCGGCATCCGTTTCGAACGCCCTATGTGGTAGCCGCAAAAGTTGACTTGACAGTGCTGTAATTGATTGAGTTTTGGCTCCCCGAGTAGGGCTCGAACCAAGAACCCGGATTAACAGTCAGCGGGAATGACTGCTTCGGGTCGATAGCAGCAATTCAAACTGAGACACTACCAATTTTCTCCATCGTTGCGGGGAGCGCGGCGGCTTGCGTTATAATAATAAGTTCATTTTGGAACGAACATGAAATACTGCAGCAACTGCGGGTCACCCGTGCGCTCGCTCATTCCTCCCGGCGACACCTTGCCGCGTCATGTTTGCGATGCCTGCACCACCATTCATTACCAGAATCCAAAAATCGTGGTGGGCTGCATCCCCGAATGGGAAGACAAAATCCTCCTGTGCCGGCGCGCCATCGAGCCGCGCCACGGCCTGTGGACGCTGCCTGCGGGTTTCCTGGAAAATCACGAGACCACCATCGAGGGTGCGGTGCGCGAGACGCTGGAAGAAGCTCACGCGCGGGTGGAAATCGGCATGCTGTACGCACTTTACAATATTCCGCACATCAATCAGGTGTATCTCCTGTTTCGCGGGCGGCTGCTCGATTTGAATTATCAGCCCGGAGCGGAAAGCCTCGAGGTGCGGTTGTTTGAGGAGCGGCAAATCCCGTGGGATGAGCTCGCCTTCCGCACCATCCGCGAAACGCTGAAAGCTTATTTCAACGACCGCCGCGGCGGCGCTTTCAGCTTTCACATCGGCGACATCCTGCCGCCCCAGTCAAGCAATCAACCAAGCAACGAACTTGCCCAAGTCACCAGACTTTCGCATCGCCTATGAAAAGCGCCGTGCCCGAAGAAGATCTGGCCAAGCTGAA
>DATMDB010000160.1:0-4080 GCA_035558075.1 Burkholderiales bacterium | reverse complement strand
ATTCCGACAATTCCGGGACTTTTACTTCGATGAGCATGGTTCTTTCGTTCTCCAATTAACTCTTTTCAATTTAGCACCGGTTTACACACCATGGGTCAGTGCCGCATCCACCAGTTCTTTCTGCTGCTGGGCATGCTTGGCAAGATAACCGACGGCGGGTGAAGCCGCTGAAGGCCGCAGCGCATAGCTCAGTTTCTGATCGGGGCGCATATGCCGCAGCAGGTAATGCTGGATGCGATGCCATGCCCCCTGGTTTCCCGGCTCTTCCTGGCACCAGACGATTTCCTTGGCTTTGTCGTAAAGTTCGATCTGTTTCTTGAAATCGTCGTGCGGGAAAGGATAAAGCTGGGTGATGCGCACGATGGCAATATCCTTGATGCTGCGTTCGCGGCGCGCAGCCAGCACATCGTAGAACACCTTGCCGCTGCAGTACACCACGCGCTTGACTTTTTTCGGATCAATGTCGGAATCAGTTTCGCCATTCACCGGCTGGAACTTGCCGTTTGCCAGCTCTTCCAGTGTGGATACCGATTCCTTGTGACGCAGCATGCTTTTCGGACTCATGATGATGAGCGGCTTGCGGTAAGGCCTGAGCATCTGCCGCCGCAGCAGGTGGAACATCTGCTGCGGCGTTGAGGGCGCACAAACCTGAATGTTGTAATCGGCGCACAATTGCAGGTAGCGCTCAAGCCGCGCCGAAGAGTGCTCCGGTCCCTGCCCTTCGTAACCGTGAGGCAGCATCATCACCAAGCCGCAAATGCGTCCCCACTTCACTTCGCCGGAAGCGATAAACTGATCTATCACCACCTGCGCGCCATTGGCAAAATCGCCAAACTGCGCCTCCCAGATCACCAGCTCATTGGGTTCCGCGGTAGCGTAACCGTATTCGAAACCCAGAACGGCTTCTTCCGACAATACCGAGTCTATGACCACGAAATCCGCCTGCTTTTCCGCTACATGCTGCAGCGGAATGTAAGTCCCGTCATCCCAACGCTCGCGGTTCTGGTCATGCCATACCGCATGGCGGTGGAAAAACGTGCCGCGCCCCGAATCCTGTCCAGAAATCCGCACCGGATAACCTTCCTCAAGCAAAGTCGCATAGGCAAGCATTTCCGCCATTCCCCAGTCAAGAGGTAGCTTCCCCTGTCCCATCAGGCGGCGCTCGGCGATGATCTTTTCCACCCTGGGATGCAGCTTGAAATTTTGCGGGATTGTCGTGAGCTTCTCGGAAAGCCGCCGCAGTCTTTCCAGCGGCACCGAGGTGGTCACCGGGTCGGTCCATTTAGTGCCCTTGAACGGCGCCCAGTTCACCGTAAACGGCGGCTTGAAATTGGAAAGCACGGTTTCATTGGTAAGGTATCCGGCATCCATCGCGCTGCGGTAGCTGTTCACCATTTTTTCTGCTTCCCCGCTCTCAATCACGCCTTCGGCAGCCAGTTGGTCCGCATAGAGCTTGCGGGTGCCCGGATGCTGGGCGATTTTTTTGTACATGAGCGGTTGCGTCACCAGCGGCTCGTCCTGCTCGTTGTGCCCCAAGCGGCGGAAGCACACCATATCGATGACTACCTCCTTCTTGAACTGTGTGCGGAAATCCAGCGCGATTTCCGCCATCATCAACAGCGCTTCGGGGTCATCGCCGTTGACGTGGAATATCGGCGCTTCCACCATTTTCGACACATCGGTGCAATACAAAGTGGAGCGGGTATCGCGAGGGTCAGAAGTGGTAAAGCCGATCTGGTTGTTGATGATGATATGCACCGTTCCACCGGTGCCGTAACCGCGCGTCTGCGACAGATTTAAGGTTTCCATCACTACGCCCTGTCCTGCGTATGAAGCGTCGCCGTGCAGAAGCACCGGCAGCACCTGCACGCCCTGTTTGTCACCGCGGCGGTGCTGGCGCGCGCGCACCGAGCCTTCGACCACCGGATTGACGATTTCCAGGTGCGAGGGGTTGAAGGCGACCGTCACATGCATCGGTCCGCCTGGCGTCATGACGTCGGAGGAAAACCCCTGATGGTACTTGACGTCCCCCGAGGGCAACTCACTGGTATGCTTGCCCTCAAACTCTAAAAACAGATCCTTGGGCATCTTGCCCAAGGTATTGACCAACACATTAAGCCGCCCGCGGTGCGCCATGCCTATCACCATTTCCTGCACGCCTTGTTTGCCGGAATGCTGGACCAGATGATCGAGCAACGGAATCAGGCTGTCACCGCCTTCCAGCGAAAAGCGCTTTTGCCCGACATAACGGGTGTGCAGGTATTTCTCCAGAATTTCCGCAGCGGTAAGCCGTTCCAGGATGTGGCGCTTGTATTCGGGAGTGAAACTCGGCTTGGCGCGCACCCCTTCAAGACGGTTTTGTATCCAGCGCTTCTGTGGTGTGTCGGCAATATACATGTACTCCGCGCCGATGCTCCCGCAATAAGTTTCCTTAATGGCTTTTAAAATCTCGCGCAGCGTCATCTGATCGGGACCTACCAGTGAGCCGGTATTGAACACCGTGTCCATGTCGGATTCGGTCAAGCCGTAATGCGCCGGATCGAGTTCCGGTATATAAGGTTTCTCCTGGCGTTTCAACGGATCGAGATCGGCATGGCGCGCGCCCAGGAAGCGATAGGCGTTGATGAGCTGAAGCACTGAAACCTGCTTTTTTTCTGCTCCCGCGATAGCAGGTGTGGGTGCCGCTGCGGCCTGACCATTGCCGTGGTGTTTGGCCAACTCGACAAAAGTTTGCCGGATTAAGGTGTGCGATACCTCTTGGGCCGTGCCTTTGACCTGTTCGAAATACTCGCGCCAGGCGCCGCTCACCGAGTCTGGATTGCGCAAATAGGCTTCGTACAATTCCTCTATGAACGGCGCATTGGCGCCGTACAGGTAGGAATTGCTCAGCATCTCCTGCATCATAATAAATCTCCTTTGGAACCTCTGATTAAGTCCCACGCGGTTGCGACGGTGGCTTTCCGGGATGGGATGCGCGAAGCGAGGCGCAGCCAATGGCCACTCCCCTTGGCAAGCCGAGCGACAAAGCAGACCGCCCGGAAAACCCCGTCCCTTCGGGTTGCGGTAAAATGCGGCGTCTGCGTCGTTGCGCTCCTCGGCTTCGTAGTCCTCGCTACGACCTTCGTCGCGCGCCTTGCATCCATCCGCATTTTACCTGCAACGCATACCGTGGAGGACTTAATTAGAGGTTCCTTAGTTACGTTTGGCAATCGGCACAACGTCCCGTTTCACGGCACCGTTATAAAGCTGCCGCGGCCGTCCGATCCTGTATTCCGGATCGCTGATCATTTCATTCCACTGTGCAATCCAGCCCACGGTGCGCGCCAGCGCAAAAATCGCTGTAAACATGCTGATGGGAATACCTAAAGCCCGTTGCACGATACCTGAATAGAAATCCACGTTCGGATAAAGTTTCCTGCTGGTGAAGTATTCGTCCTCCAGAGCGACTTTTTCCAGCGCGAGCGCAAGTTTGAACAGCCGGTCGTTTTGCAGTCCGAGCTCGTTCAGAACTTCATAACAGGTTTCGCGCATGAGCTTGGCGCGCGGGTCGTAGTTTTTGTACACGCGGTGGCCGAAACCCATCAATCTGAACGGATCGTCCTTGTCCTTGGCGCGCTTGATGTATTCGTCAATGCGCGACACATCGCCGATCTGTCCCAGCATGTTGAGGCACGCCTCATTGGCACCACCGTGTGCCGGACCCCATAGGCAGGCAATCCCCGCGGAAAGGCAGGCAAATGGATTGGCACCGCTGGAACCGGCCAAGCGCACCGTGGAGGTGGAAGCATTTTGCTCGTGATCGGCGTGCAGAATCAGTATGCGGTCCAGCGCGCGCACCAATACCGGGTTCGGTTTGTAATCGCCGGCAGGCGTTGCAAACATCATGTGGAAGAAATTCTCCACGTAGTTGAGCGCATTGCGCGGATACATGAACGGCTGGCCGATGTTGTATTTGTAGCACATGGCCACAATTGTCGGCACTTTCGCGATCAACCGGTACGCCGAAACCTCGCGGTGCGATGCATCGCTGATGTCCATCGCATCATGATAGAAGGCCGATAACGCGCCCACCACGCCGAC
>DATMDB010000159.1:0-2333 GCA_035558075.1 Burkholderiales bacterium | reverse complement strand
TTTCCATCGCGGCGGTCTCCAGGCTGTCGGAGCCGTGTACCGTATTAACGTTAATGCTTTGGGCGAAATCCGCGCGCAGCGTGCCCTTGGCTGCTTTTTTGGGGTCGGTCGCGCCCATCAGTTCGCGGTTGACCTGAATCGCATTATCCCCTTCCAGCACCTGCACCATCACCGGGCCGGAGGTCATGAACTCCACAAGGTCATTGAAAAAAGGCCGCCCGTGATGCACGGCATAAAATCTTTCGGCCTGTTTGCGGGACAGGTGCAGCATGCGCGCGGCGACGATCTTCAGGCCATTTTCCTCAAAACGGGAATAGATTTTTCCGATGATATTTTTCACCACGGCATCCGGTTTGACAATGGACAGAGTACGTTCAACAGCCATTCACGATCCCCATATATATTCCATCAGAGCTATTAAATTCAAGATTAATCTATAAAAATACCATGTTAGGGCGCTCAAATAAAGCCTTGACGCTTAATTTTTACCCGCCTCTCCCCAAGCCAAAGCCTGTGCATGGCCAGAATTCCTTCATCCACGCATAATGCACGAATATTGCGCCCACCGCTGTAACAGGTCCTGACTAATGAATTCGTTTCCGCGCCTGGTTTTCCGTATGTGTGCGCTGCTGTTGCTGGTCGCCGGGTCTGCCCCGGCTGAACCACAGCTTACTCACGAGCAAGCGCTGCAGGATTTGGATCAGCCCTATTCCGAGGCACGCCGCCGCGCGGTTGCTCGCTTGGGCGAAGTCGGCGTGATGAGCGACACGCCGGCGCTGCTCAAGCGCCTGCGCGATAGCGACGAGTTCACCCGCAAGCTCGCGGAAAACGTCCTATGGCAGGTATGGAGTCGCTCCGGCGATGAAAAGATCGACGCTCTGTTGCAGCAGGGCCTCGAGCAAATGCATGAAGGCCCGGTGCGACTGGCGCTCGCGACATTCAACATAATCATCGAGCTCAGGCCGGATTTTGCCGAAGGCTGGAACAAGCGCGCCACGCTTTATTTCATCATGGGCGAATATGAGAAATCGCTTCGCGATTGCGATGAAGTAATGAAAGGCAATCCCTATCATTTCGGCGCGCTCGCCGGCTACGGCCAGATTTATTTGCGGCTTGAGCGGCCGGAACTCGCGCTCGAGTATTTGCGCCGCGCACTCGACCTCAATCCTAACCTGCACGGCGTCGAACTCACCATCAAAAAACTGGAACGGGAAATCAGCGCGAAACGCAAACGCACCATTTGATTTATCGAACGACGTGCGCGCATATCATTTAATTCGCGAGCGGCCGCCGAAGGCGGATTTAAAAAGTCACTCCGGCAAAAGCAAGCAGACAAAGAATCGCGGCGGTGATTATAGTGATCCAGCTTGAAAACGTTCCGACAAAGCGTCCCCGGGACGTGCCCGAGGAGGCACCTAATCCCTGCGCATGCCATACTCGTCCCACCAGAAGTGTGAGGCCCAGCACATGCACCACCCATGCGCTGAAACCTGCAAGCTCGACGAAAAAAATCAGCAACAACGCGATTGGCACGTATTCCACAAAATTGCCTTGCACGCGAATGGCGCACGCCAAATCGGCGTTGCCGCCGTCGCCAATGCCCACTTTATATTTCATGCGGTAATTCACCACACGGTACGAAAGATAAACCAGGATCAGGCCCAGAAGTGCGGCATACAGAAGAACAATCCGCGGCGTTATGACGAGCCTCCTCTCTTAAAATTTTTAACAAGAAACTTTGACTATCCCGACAAAGCTTTGGCAAGCGCGGCGATAAACGGGCCCAGTTTGGGCGGACGGGGTTCCAGCATGACTTTTACGCCGTGTGCGTTTAACGCCCTGCTGCACACCGGGCCTATGGAAGCAACCAGCGTTTTGTTGAGATTTGCGCGCAGTGAGTCTTTTTTTCCGACATGTTCTGCCACGGTAAACAGGTTGTGGGCTTGAGACGCGCTGGTAAACGCCACGGCATGAATCTCCCCGCGCTCCAGTGCACCAATCAAATCTATAAGCGGTTGCGTATTCTCAGGCAGCGCCCAGCGATAAGTGGGGATTTCGATCACTGTCGCACCACGGAATTGCAGTGCCTTTTCCAGCTCGACATTGGTCTCGCCGTAACGCTGCACCACCACCCGCTCGCCGCGAATCGGAACGGCATTGAGCTCATCCAGAATTTCGGCGGTGGTATAAGGTTCTTCAGCGCTCAAATCGATGCGAACATTACGCGAACGCAAAACCGCGGTGGGCTTGGGTCCGCGCACCACCACCGTGGTTTGCGCCAGCAGCTGCTGCAAGGTGTCAGTCAGCCCCAAGGAATCAGTGGCATTGAACAA
>DATMDB010000158.1:0-6980 GCA_035558075.1 Burkholderiales bacterium | reverse complement strand
ACAAAAGGGCAGCGAGCATTCCGATGAAATGACCCCGCAGGGATTTTTGAGCAACAACGCCGGCGGCATCCTCGGCGGTATTTCCACCGGGCAGAACATCGTGGTCAACATCGCGGTGAAGCCCACTTCGAGCATCCGCCTGCCGCGTCGTTCCATAGACAAACAGGGCAAGCCCACCATTGTCGAGACGCATGGCCGCCACGATCCGTGTGTCGGCATTCGCGCCACCCCCATCGCCGAAGCCATGCTGGCGCTGGTGCTGATGGATCACGCGCTGCGTCACCGCGCGCAAAACGCGGATGTGAAATGTTCTACTCCTAAAATTCCTGCAAAGGCCGGGAAAAGCGCAGATTCAAGCAGCAAAGCCAAGCACAAAGAAAACCCGGATCCGGACGAGGCCTAGTGTATCTGTCAGACGTTGTGTTGTTCTAGCCAGGCATATTCTTGATGAATATCATCAGGCAGTCGGTGCAATTCAACGCGGTGTCTGACAGTCTGTTTGACGCATACCTCGATTCCAGGAAGCACGCCGCGATAGTGGGCAGCAAGGTTTCAATCAGCAAAACTGCTGGCAAGAGATTTACTGCTTTTAACGGCATGCTTTCGGGTAAAAATCTGCTAATTGTTCCGAAAAAGCTTGTCGTGCAATTGTGGCGCTCCTGCACGTGGAAGAAAACCGATCCTGATTCAATCCTGATTTTAATGTTTAGTAAGGCTGGGCGTGGCGCGCGGATTGATCTGATTCATGTGAATGTCCCGGACCATGATTTGCAAGGCGTAACCCGGGGCTGGCGCAGGTATTACTGGAAACCCTGGCTCGCGTACCTACGGCACAGCCGGCGCTGAATTCCGGCATTTTTTTATTCATGCAGAGCTTTCCATACTGGCGCCTCTCCAGTTTTTACTTTTTTTATTTCGCTTTCGTCGGCGCTTTTTCCCCGTACTGGAGCCTGTATCTCAAATCGCTGGATTTCAGCGCATCTGAAATCGGGATACTGATGTCACTGCTACTGGCGACACGCATTTTTGCGCCCACGCTGTGGGGCTGGCTGGCGGATCGCAGCGGAAAGCGTGTGGGTATCGTTCGCGTAGCCGCGGCATTGAGTCTTGCAAGCTATTTTGGCGTGTTTTTTGGCGTGAGTTTCTGGTGGATGTTTGCGGTGATGGCGCTCATCAGCTTTTTCTGGAGCGCATCATTGCCGCTGGTGGAGGCGACCACGCTGAGCCACTTGGGGGACAGCGCCTCGAGCTACGGGCGGGTGAGGTTATGGGGTTCCATCGGTTTCATCGTCGCCGTTATCGGCATCGGTTACGTTCTGGACGTGGCCGAAGTGCGCATTTTGTTGTGGCTGGTGCTCGGGCTGATGGTTGGCATTGTCATCTTCTCCCGCCATATTCCGGAAGCGGAAAGCGTTACCCACCATACCGACCGTCAGCCGGCGCGGCAGATTCTGAAACAACCGGAAGTGGCCTCCCTGTTCGCCGCCTGCTTCCTGATGGCGGCGGCGCATGGGCCGTACTACACTTTTTATTCGCTGTATCTGGTCGAACACGATTACAGCAAAGGTGCGATCGGTTGGCTATGGGCGCTAGGCGTGATTTGCGAAATCGCGGTGTTCATCGGCATGCCGCGCATCATGCAACGCTTTTCGCTGCCGCAGATTCTCGGCGCGAGCTTTTTGCTTGCGGTCATCCGCTTTCTGCTGATCGGCTGGCTGGTGGATTCGGTCGCCGCCATTTTGTTCGCGCAGATGCTGCACGCCGCAACATTTGGCTCCTATCATGCGGCGGCAGTGGCGGCCATTCATCATTTTTTCCGCGGCAGGCATCAGGCCAAGGGACAGGCGCTTTATACCAGCCTGACCTTCGGCGCCGGCGGCACTTTCGGCGCGCTGATGAGCGGCTATGCCTGGGACTTTCTGGGCGCGAGCCTGACCTTCAGCATGGCCTCGCTTTTTGCACTTTTCGGGCTTCTCCTGATCGGCTGGAAATTCAGGCTGGACGTGTGAACTAAGGAACCGCTGATTAAGTTCCACGCGTAGCGCGTTGTGCAATCCGGGTGCAGGGCGGGGCTTAATCAGAGGTTCCCTAACCTATTCTTAAGCGTCGGATTATGTGATAATTTCAAATTTATTTGAGTCACTTAAATAATCGTGGGCGCGCAAACCCTTTACGACAAGCTTTGGCAGAGCCATCTCGTGCATGAAGAGCGCGACGGCACCGCTTTGATTTACATTGACCGCCACCTGGTGCATGAAGTGACCAGCCCGCAGGCGTTCGAGGGGCTGAAGCTCGCTGGAAGAAAACCCTGGCGAAGCAGTTCAATACTGGCGGTCGCGGATCATAACGTGCCGACCACCGACCGCTCGCACGGCATCGGCGATCCGATATCGCGCCTGCAAGTGGAGACGCTGGATCAGAACTGCAGCGATTACGGCATCACCGAATTCAAGATGAACGATACGCGCCAGGGCATCGTGCATATCATTGGCCCGGAACAGGGCGCGACGCTTCCCGGCATGACCGTGGTGTGCGGGGACTCGCACACCAGCACTCATGGCGCGTTTGCCGCGTTGGCATTCGGCATCGGCACTTCCGAAGTCGAACATGTGCTGGCCACGCAATGCCTTCCGCTCAAAAAATCCAAAGTGATGCAGGTCATAGTGGAAGGCGAATTGAGCAAAGGTGTGACGGCGAAAGATGTAGCGCTAGCCATCATCGGCAAAATCGGCACTGCCGGTGGCAATGGTTATGCCATTGAATACGCCGGCGGCACCATTCGCTCTTTGAGCATGGAAGCGCGGATGACCATTTGCAATATGACGATTGAAGCCGGCGCGCGCGCCGGCATGGTAGCGGTGGACGAGACTACGCTCGCTTATGTCAAGGACCGGCCGTTTGCGCCCAAGGGCGCAATGTGGGAGCGGGCAGTGGCGTATTGGAAGACGCTCAAAAGCGATGAGGGTGCGCGTTTCGACAAAGTGGTGCGGCTTTCCGCGAGGGAAATCAAACCGCAGGTAACCTGGGGCACTTCGCCGGAAATGGTGGGCACCGTGGATGACCGCGTGCCCGATCCCGCGCGCGAGTCCAATCCGGTGAAGCGCCAAGCGATGGAACGGGCGCTGGCTTATATGGGGCTTGCTCCGGATACGCCAATTAAGGATATCCACCTCGATAAAATATTCATCGGATCGTGTACCAATTCGCGGATCGAGGATTTGCGCGCCGCGGCGCAAGTGGTACGCGGCCGGCATATCGCGCCCAACATCAAGCTGGCGCTGGTGGTGCCGGGTTCAGGTCTGGTCAAGCGCCAGGCGGAAGCAGAAGGGCTGGACAAAGTATTCATTGACGCCGGTTTTGAGTGGCGCGAACCGGGCTGTTCGATGTGTTTGGGTATGAATGAAGATCGGCTGCTGCCTGGAGAACGCTGCGCCTCGACTTCCAACCGTAATTTCGAAGGACGCCAGGGCGCGGGCGGCAGGACCCATTTGGTGAGCCCGCAAATGGCAGCCGCGGCGGCCATTGCCGGGCATTTTGTAGATGTGCGCGGCAACTTTGGTTAGCTTAAGAATGGGAAAAGGACGAAAAATGTTCAGGGTAATTATGTTGCCGTCGGCTTCGCTGTCCGCCGGTAGCAATACCGTAATGGGCGTGGGCAAGGATTTTTTTACGCCCGGCGGCGAGAAAAAGATCTACTGATGGAAAAATTTATCCAGCTTGACGGGTTGGTTGCGCCTATGGATCGCGCTAATGTGGACACCGACGCGATCATCCCCAAACAATTCCTTAAATCCATCAAACGCAGCGGCTTCGGCCCCAACCTGTTTGATAGCTGGCGTTACCTGGATCACGGCGAGCCGGGCCAGGACAACCGCGGTCGCCCGTTGAACCCGGATTTCGTGCTTAACCAGCCGCGCTATCGGGGCGCGCAAATCCTGCTTGCGCGCGAGAATTTCGGCTGCGGCTCAAGCCGCGAGCACGCGCCGTGGGCTTTGCTTGACTACGGTTTCCGCGCGCTGATCGCGCCTAGTTTTGCAGATATTTTTTACAACAACTGTTGTAAAAACGGCATGTTGCCGGTGGTGCTTGCTGCGGGTGCAATCGCACAGCTGTTCGGCGAGGTGGCTGCGCAACCCGGCTACCGGCTTAAAGTGGATTTGCCGGCGCAAACCGTCATCACGGCGACCAACCAGGTATTCAAATTCGAAATCGACCCGCTTCAAAAACACCGTCTTCTCAGCGGGCTTGATGAAATCGAGTTGACTTTGCAGAACGCGGACAAGATCAGGATGTTCGAAGAGCGGCATCGCGAGCGCCAATCCTGGTTGTTTTCCAAGTAATGAGTGAGGTGTGAGGAGTGAGGGGTAAAAATACTCCTCACCCCTAACTTCTTACTCCTCACAGAATTATGAAAATTGCGGTTTTGCCTGGCGATGGCATAGGCCCTGAAATCACGGCCCAGGCAACAAAGGTATTGCAGAGGCTGGCACGCCACGGCCTGAAGTTCGAACTGGAATACGCGCCCATCGGCGGTGCGGGCTTTGATGCGTGCGGCGACCCATTGCCTGAAGCCACGCTCAAACTTGCGCAGCAGGCGGATGCGGTGCTGTTGGGCGCGGTCGGGGGCTATCAATACGACAAGCTGCCGCGCTGGCAGCGCCCTGAGCGGGGCTTGTTGCGTATCCGCAAGGAACTCGGGGTGTTCGCCAACTTGCGGCCGGCGCTGGTTTATGCTGAACTTACCCACGCCACGACCTTAAGACCGGAAGTAGTGGCGGGGCTCGATATCATGATTTTGCGTGAGCTCACCGGCGACGTTTACTTCGGCGAACCGCGCGGGCGTCGAACCAGTGCCAAAGGCGAGCGCGAAGGTTTTGACACCATGCTGTATTCGGAATCCGAAATCCGCCGCATCGCGCGGGTGGGATTTGGTATCGCCGGAAAACGCCATCGTAAGCTTTGTTCGGTGGACAAGGCCAACGTGCTGGAGACCAGCCAGTTGTGGCGCGAAGTGGTAAGCGAGGTAGGGAAGGAATACCCGGATGTTGCACTCACCCACATGTATGTGGACAATGCGGCAATGCAGCTGGTGCGCAATCCGAAACAGTTTGATGTGATTTTGACCGGCAACCTGTTCGGCGACATTCTGTCCGATCAGGCCTCGATGCTCACCGGCTCCATCGGCATGCTGCCATCGGCTTCGCTGGATGAGCGCGGCAAAGGCCTGTTTGAGCCGATCCACGGCTCGGCGCCTGATATCGCGGGAAAAAATGTCGCGAATCCACTGGCGACTATACTCTCGGCTGCGATGATGCTGCGTTATACTTGCAATCTTGAGGAAGCGGCACAGCGCATCGAACAGGCGGTGAAAAAAGTGCTGGCGAAAGGTTTACGCACCGCGGACATTTTCCAGGAAGGCACGCGCAAGGTGGGCACCGAAGAAATGGGCGATGCAGTGGCTGACGCACTGTAAGGTTGAATCGAGAGTAATTGAATGAGTAAAAAATACGATGTTTGTGTGTTGGGCGCGACCGGAGCGGTAGGCGAGGCGATGATCTCCATTCTGGAAGAGCGCGATTTCCCGGTAGGTAAAATTTACCCGCTGGCTTCCTCGCGTTCAGCCGGGACCACGGTGAGATTCAGGGGCCGTGATGTGGAGGTCGAGGATGTTTCCGATTTCGATTTTTCGAAGGTGCAAATCGGACTGTTTTCGGCGGGCAGCAGCGTTTCAGCAGAATACGCGCCGCAAGCCGTGGCGGCGGGTTGCGTGGTGATCGACAACACCGCGCAGTTCCGCTACGAAAAGGATGTCCCGCTGGTGGTGCCGGAAGTGAATCCCCACGCCATTGCCCAATACAAAAACCGCGGCATCATCGCCAATCCCAATTGCTCTACCATCCAGATGGTAGTGGCGCTAAAACCCATTTATGACGCGGTGGGCATAGAGCGCATCAACGTCGCCACCTATCAGGCGGTATCGGGCACCGGCAAGGAAGCGATTGAGGAGTTGGCTGAGCAAACCCGCGCCCTGTTTAACCATAAAGACATCGTGAGCGAGGTCTATCCCAAGCGGATTGCATTCAACGTGCTACCGCAAATTGACGCGTTCCAGGACAATGGCTACACCAAAGAAGAAATGAAATTGGTGTGGGAGACGCGCAAGATCATGGGCGACGACTCGATCCGGGTTAACCCCACCACAGTACGGGTGCCGGTGTTCTACGGCCATTCCGAGGCGCTGCATATCGAAACCCGCAAGAAAATCTCTGCGGAAGCCGCTACCGCCTTGCTTAAAAAAGCGCCTGGCGTGGTGGTCATGGACGAGCACAAACCCGGTGGTTATCCTACCCCGGCGTTGGAAGCGGCGGGCCGGGATGCCGTCTATGTGGGGCGCATTCGCGAGGATATTTCGCACCCCCAAGGCCTCGATTTGTGGGTGGTATCAGACAATGTACGCAAGGGGGCGGCACTGAACAGCGTGCAAATTGCGGAGATTTTGGTTGAAAAATATCTGGATCAAGCCATAATGATAAGGGGCAAGTTGAGCTTGCATCTCTAACTACATGATGTTAATTTAATTAACCCCGATCAAAACCACAGGGTGGGTTTGTGCACAAATCTAGGCTTTTAGCGTGGTTGGTTGCCGGTACATTGTTTGTATTGCCTTGGGCTGCGCATGCTGCCGGGCTGGGCAAGCTTACGGTAAATTCCAGTCTGGGCCAGCCGCTTGCCTTGGAGATCGACCTCTTGGGGGTGCAAAAGGGGGAGCTGGATACGCTGGCAGCAAAACTTGCCGCCCCCGATACGTTTAAGCAGGCTAATATCCAATATATTTCCGCGCTGTCCGGCGTCAAATTCAGCGTTGAGAAAAAACCCGATGGGCAGCCCTATCTGAAGCTCAAAACCCTGCAGCCGGTCAACGAAGCTTTTCTGGATTTTCTGATCGAACTTAATTGGGCTTCTGGTCGCCTGGTAAAAGA